>JAZNXQ010000024.1:0-29018 GCA_045593945.1 Lachnospiraceae bacterium
TATCTCTATATCTTCTTCAAATTCGATAACCTTAAGGCCGTCTTCATAAACAAGCTCTTCATCCTCGTAATCACCAAAATCACCGTTCGGAGCATATACTATTACAGTATCATTCTCCTCTGTCTCCGGCAATACAATATGTGCCGTAAACGCAGTGAACATGGTTCCTTCTTTCTCAGTAAGTACTACCTCAAAAGCATCCTCCAAATCATACTTTGCCTTAATACGTTCAAACAAGGCAATTACAGCGTCTGTGTCTGCAAGATGAACCGTAACATCACCTATCTTCAATGTGTATGCTGATTCCTTAGGAGTTACAACACTCTCAATAAGCAAGTCATAAATTGCATCCTGTAAATCCTCTGCACCCATTGTGCTCATTTTTTTATCAATCTTATTAACAGAAAGACTGGCATCCATATATACCATGGCAGTACTCTCTGAGTTAATCTGCAATCTTGCATTAAGGTATGCATCCTCTGCAACATCTGCATCATCAACATAACCTACAACCTTGTCATTAACACAAACTTCATAAAACGAAGGTTCTTCCTTCACTTCATTCTTTACAGAAGAATCCGTAGAAACCTGAAAAATAGAACCTGCCTTAACAGTATCCTCATCCGTATTTTCTTTCCCGGAAACCGTCAACGGATACACCATCATAGCACAAAAAGAAATTGTGACCATTGACTTAATCACAGACATCTTAAATTTGCGATAAACTTTACCGTTTCTAGCCATAACTCCTCCGATTTTAATAATATTGAGTAATATTTTAATAAAATTGTGTTATGTAACAACTCCGTAACATATTAATTTTAGCAATATAAGACACGTTTGTAAAGGATTATTTTGCTTTTTCCCAAAAAAACATCGTTTTTCTGGTACTAATTTCCTATGTTTTCATTCAAATTTGTTACTATTTCTGTAACTATTTCCCTTAAAAGTTTGCCTTCGCCGTCAATAACAAGATTGGCGTACCGCTCATACAACGGTGTCCTTTCTTCGTACAAATCTTTCAACGTCATTCCTTGCTTCATTGCAACTCCACGTTTATGAAGGTCACCGAGACGATGTTCTATTTCATCAAAACCAAGTCTGATATATATCACCGTTCCGATATCGCTTAAGTGCATCATGCCTTCTTCTCCGTATACGGCACTTCCGCCGGTTGCAATAACTGTCTTATCCGTAACAATACTAAGGCATGCTCTCTCCTCTGCCGCAACAAAACCCGCAAAACCTTCTTCATCAAGAATCTCTGAAAGCAACTTCCCTTCCGTCTCCTGAATCACAAGATCCACATCCATAAACCTATAACCCAGATTCTTGGCAAGAACAACTCCGACTGTACTTTTCCCACAACCCGGCATACCTATCAAAACAATATTACTCTTCATTTACATCCTCTTTTTTCTTACGATTCTCAAAATACACAAATCTGTCTATTGCATTTAAAATATCCGCGAAGCACTCCTTCGGTGCTTCCTCAATATATCTGATTAATATCTCTTCTTCCTCTTTCTTGGAATATCTTCCGTAGAAAATATCAAACAGATTATGCCCTCTTACATAAATGCGGATATTCTCCATGTTGTCAATAAGTTCCTGCCTGTTGTTAATTTTCCCGCCTATGACCTTATGCATACGCTTAACGCTTGACAGCTTGAAAAGATAGTCTTTGTATTTCTTATAAAGAATATTATAAAATTCATCCTCGCTCTTAACAACGCCTATCTTTGTCATAACTTTCGGATCCAGAAAATAGTTCTCAAAAGAATAGTATTTGAGCACAAGCACATTCTTGGGAGTAACCCTCGGAAGTGCGCCATCGTCCTGACCTTCGCGATTCTTATAATATCCGCAAAGCTGCTTTACAAGATATTCAGGCTTCTTACCGTCGCTGTCCCGAATCATAAGGAACTGATCTTTAAGATAAAGCTGATTAATATACTTCAGATTCGCATATGTTTTTATATTAGTACAACTGTTGGTCGGTATAATCGACACTCTCTGAAGGCGTCCGTCTTCATCATAAATTTCCGAATAATACTTTTCAAGAAGAAGCGGAAGCCTGTTACGATCCTGCTTACCTTCAACAATAAATACAAAACTTACATTCATAAGGTCATTTGCAGCATAGCCGAGATCATCAAGAATATCATCTATCTCTTCATCTTCCTTTACAACAGTCGAATAATTCTCATCAAGCACAACCTGTTTAATTTGCTTTGTTGAGAAATTAAAAAGCATATTCGGTGAATGTGTCGAGAAAATTACCTGATTTTTCTTAGACAGCTTATAAAGCATCTCACTGGCTGCCTTCTGCAGCTGTGGATGCAGATACATCTCCGGTTCTTCAATCATAATTATACTCGGCACACTTGTCTCCTCTTCAATATATGTCTCAAGAAGTGACAAAATATATATGCTTTTTGTACCCGCACCTACCTGATGTATACTTTCATACTGCCTGCGTTCCTTGTTATATATCGTTGTATCAAGCGAAAATACCTTATCAAAATCAAGACCGAAACGGTATACTATATCATCATTTTTGCTGCTGTTGCGATGAAAGCTTTTATTAAGTCTTGAAGAAAAATCACTCAGATTCGTCTGGAACAGCTTATATTCCAAAAGTCTTGTCGTCTCACCGACCGTAAGTTCCGTAGGATTCTTTTTCTCAATAGCCTTAATACATTCAAAGCAATGGTTACACTTTTTAGTCTGTGCAAAAATACACACCTGTTCCTTAAGCTCAGCCATGCTCTGATTACCCTGAAATCGAAAAATATCCTTTTCAAAAGCGGAAAGATCCCTCGTATTATCTATGTAATATATCTTCGGTAACAATCGCTTAATGTAATGATTGTGTTTACCTCCCACATCATTATAAAAAATCTTACCGTCAGGCGTTGCTACAAAAGTAAAAGGTAACTCCTCTCCCGTAAATCCCGGAATCTTATTGTTAAAATCCGCAAGCCAGCCCGCTTCATTCTTAACTTTACTTACAATTCCTTTCGTACGGAGTAAATCAAGGTCATCCTGTGTTATTTCAAGTTTTACCTCTATCTCAACATTACGTCCCGGATTGTTAAAATCACTCCTGCTTATATCCTTATCGCCTGCCAAAACACGTATAGCATCCAAAATAACTGTCTTACCCGTGTTATTCTTACCGACAAAAATAACCGCGTAATCAACATTTTCAATACAAAGCGCTTTTATTGATTTATAATTGCGAATCTTAAGACTGCTTATTTTCATCGTTCTGCCCCCTATTATTTTTTCTTAACACTATATCCGAACTTACCGATTTTCTTCCCAAGTCCGTAATACTCCCCGTGGGAATATACTATGGGATTAGCTTTAGTCAGGTCAAATTTGCCTTTCTCATCCATATATTTTTCGTCTGCGTGAACTGCAAGCACTTCTGCAAGAAACATGGTGTGCACTCCAAGCGGCTTCTCTTCCACAACCCTGCATTCAATATTTACAGGACTTTCCGCAATAAGCGGTGCGCAAACCTCCTTGGCCGGAAGCTTTGTAAGGCCCATCTTTTTAAATTTGTCTACATCTCTGCCGGAAACCACGCCGCAATAATCCGTAGCAAAAGCAAGCTCCTCTGTTGTAAGGTTGATTACAAATTCTCCCGTCTCTTGAAGCATATTGTAAGAATACCTTGAAGGACGCACCGAAATATATGCCATCACCGGGTCACTTGAAACAGTTCCCGTCCAGGCTACCGTAAGCACGTTGGTGTTCCCTTTTTTATCTGCCACAGTGGCAAGTACGACCGGCAACGGATAAAGCATGTTGCCGGGCCTCCATATCTGTTTGCCCATAAATCAGACCTCCGTAAAATCTACTGCTGCATTGCCATAATAAGTGCCGGCAAAAGCTGCTTCTTCCTTGAAACAACTCCTTTAAGCACTACTGACATATCATCCTGTTTAACCTTTTTTGAAAAAGCACTCTCCACAATGCTGCCCGAATGATTTCCCACGAAGAGAAGTTCCGTACTCTCTTCTCGAATATTGGTTAACATAAAAAATACCATGTCTACATGATGCAACTGTATAATATGCTGTATATACGGCAACATCCTGCGTTTAATGACTTCCAGCTCATCTGCATCCATAGATGTAATCTGACTTACTCCAAAAGCGATGTTACCGTTACTGAACTTCTTAAAATCCTGATAGAAAATATCATCTTCAGACTTCGCAGACAAATCTGAACCCGCTTTAAACATCTCTGCCGCAAAGTTCTCCACATCAAGTCCTGCAATCTTTGCAAGTGCCTCTGCCGCCTGCTTATCAACCTCCGTACAAGTAGGAGAACGATACATAAGCGTGTCTGAAATGATTGCCGCACAAAGAAGCGAAGCAGTCTGCTTATCGATTTCCACACCATGTTCCAGATACATCTGATAAATAAGCGTTGCCGTACATCCGAGCGGCTGGTTTCTGAAATACACCGGTGCCATCGTCTCAATCGTACCGAGTCTGTGGTGATCAATAATCTCCAGGATTTCCGCATCCTCAATTCCGTCCACTGCCTGATTCTTCTCATTATGGTCAACAAGAATAACTTTCTTACGCTCTATTCCGAGAAGATTTCTTCTTGAAAGCATTCCGGCATATCGTCCCTTTTTATCAAGTATCGGGAAATATCTGTGTCTCTTCTGCGCCATGATATCCTTGATATCATCAACATAATCGTCAAGATTAAATGTAACAAGATTCTCCCTGCTCATAAAGTAGCTTATGGGCATACTTTGGTTAATAAGTCTTGCTACCGTATATGTGTCGTGCGGCGTACAAATTACATTACAGCCGTTCTCCTGCGCAAGCTTGCGTATTGTCGCAGTAACACCTGCTCCCTCGCACACAACAATACATCCTGCCTCCATCTCTATGGCACTGAGCTGGGACTCGTATCTGTTACCGAGAATAACAAGGTCTCCTTTTTCAATATAATTCTCCATAATCTCGGGATTGGCTGCTGCTATGAGCACCTTACCCTTAACAAAATACTCTTCTTCATTCCCGACTATCATTGTCGCATCCAATGTCTCAACAATATTACGGTACTTAGTATGTGCCGTCGACAAAATACGGCTGTCATATACATCCATATATGATGTAGCAATATCCTGAATGGTTATTACGCCCTCAAGCCTGTTCTGCTTTGTAATTGGGAGCGTAACTACATTACTGTTCTTCATAATCTCCCATGCTTTTTTTAGAGAAATTGCTCTTGATACGCCTTCCATTTTTCTGTACTGCGCATCCTTCACCTGCATACGGACATTATCCTGGTATTCAGGCTCTTTAACTCCGAATTTATCAAGGACAAATCTTGTCTCTTCATTAATCTGTCCGGCTCTTCTGGCCTCATGTTTCCTTCCTGTAACAGCTTCCTTAAGTCTCGCGTAACAAATCGCGGAACAAACTGAATCCGTATCAGGATTAATATGACCTATTACCAATACCGGTCTTGTATCATCTGACATTTTCTCACTCCTAAAATCCACGCCTATTTATCGGCCTTTGATATATTCTCAAGCTCATGCTTATTCTGCATAAGTGTAATCGCAAAAAAAGCTGTCGCAAGGTAAAACAAAATATTGCATATGGTCTGAACCACCACTTCTCCGCCTGCCAAATCATAATTGGCAAAGACCTCATCAAGGCCGATAATATAGGCAAGGCAGTTAATTCCGGCCATCATACAAAGCGTAACAGCGGATGCTTTAATATTTCCGTTCTGTTCTTCTATTCCGTCTGTTTTATTCTTTGCAAACAAACCGTCCATTATGTTATAAACCATATTAATATAAATAATGGTTGCAATCCCAAACATTAAATATTCATATCCGCGTGTAAATTCAAAATATGCCGCAACCCTCTGCAAAACAACAAATAACGAATAAAAAACACAGTACTTAATTGATTTTTTAAAGCAAGGGCTCCAATCCTTCATCTTCGAAAGAGCATGAACAACAAACACACATCCTATAACATCCGAAACAATATCTATTTCAAGATTAGGAGCGATAATGAATTCTGCATCAAACGCTATTATGAAAAAACCTATTATCATTTCATAAAAAAACCACATAAAAACTTTCCTCCTACCCCTGCCACCTAAGTCCTTTGGGGTAATGATTTTTAACAAGTCCGTTTACTCTTTTGCCAAGACCCAGCGGATATCCGTCAACCGTTACTACACACCAGCCGTTCTCTCCTTCGCTGAGAAAGGTCTCTCCTTTAAGATAAGCATATATTTCCTTATCATCAGAAGACAATGCCGCAACATTCTTAAGAATATCCTTATCCGCTCCAAGTGCAAGAGCATGTGACGGCTCAAATCTGTTCTTTTTAATCTCTCCCAAATGCCAGCCTATACGCAACGTCCTAAGCTTATCTATATTAAACATTCCGTCAGGAATCATATAAAGCTGCTCTCCGAACATATAATAATTACCCTGCGGCACCTCTTTAAAAAACTCTTTTGCAAATTCAAGGTAATCCTTCGGAACAAGCTTCTCTTTAAGCGGCACAAGTTCTTTTATCTCACCGCAAAAACCATCCTTCTTCTTAAGCACTGCGATGTAATGTCCTTCTCCATCAAGCTTATGAGGCCACAAACGCATGGTATACGCAATCTCTTCAGGTGCATTTTCCCAAAAATCCTGCCTGCCCTCCGAAAAGTAATCTGCATTATCCGTTTTAATTATCTCCATCCCGTCATTACGCTCAAGCAGTCTGCAAATACTTCCTTCGTTCTCCTCCGGCGCAAACGTACAGGTTGAATACACAAGCCGGCCTTCCGGCTTCAACATCTTTACCGCGCAATCGAGAATCATGTCCTGACGTGCCGCACATTTTGCCACATTTTCAGGTGACCATTCATCCCTTGCCATCTCGTCTTTACGAAACATTCCTTCTCCCGAACACGGAGCATCCACAAGAATCTTATCAAAATATCCCTCAAACCTGTCTGCAAGCTGTTCCGGAGCTTCGTTCGTAACAATAACATTCCTAAATCCAAGTCTCTCAACATTCTGTGAAAGAATCTTTGCCCTCTGCGGATGTATCTCGTTAGCCACAAGTATTCCTTTATTTTTCATGGCAGCCGCAACCTGTGTAGTTTTGCCACCCGGTGCCGCACACAAATCAAGGATTATTTCGCCGGGCTTTGCTTCGAGCATTCCGGCAACAGACATTGCGCTCGGCTCCTGTATATAGTATAACCCGGCTTCATGATGCGGATGCTTGCCGGGACGTTCTTCTTTTGAATAATAAAATGCTGACTCTGCCCAAGGCACAGGTCGGCTGATATCAAAGGGAGTTATTCTTTTATAATCATCTGAAACAGGCACTTTGCATGTATTTATGCGAAGCGCCTGCATTCTGTCATCTTCATAGCTTGCTAAAAATGCTTCGCTCTCGTTCCCAAGCATCTTCTGCATGCGTTTTACAAATTCCTCCGGCAATCTGACTGTTGTTTCCACTGTCATATCCCCTTTACCCGTTTATGAATCACTGTCAACCTTATACTGCTTGACAATCTCATTAAGTGACAACATTCTGCCGTCAAGAACCTCAACAATATCCGCACACTGCTTAAGATCATTCCAAATACTAAGCGGTGCGTTACCCTCGAACTTATAGTAAATCTTATGCTCCAGGCTTGCCCAGAAATCCATGGCTATGGTTCTTATCTGGATCTCAACCTTAACATCGACAGGTCCGTCCGAAAGATAAATCGGAACAGACACAACAAGATGATAACTCTTATAACCGTTCTCCTTAGGGTTAGCAATATAGTCCTTAATCTGAATTACGGTAATATCACTCTGATTACTTATCATCTCGGCAATCATATAAATATCTGATGTAAATGAACAGATAATTCTGATTCCGGCAATATCATTAAGATGCTTAACCATATTCTCAATCGTAACTTCGTAACCGTTACGTTTAAGTTTCTTTACAATACTCTCCGGAGACTTAACTCTGGATTTAATATGCTCAATGGGATTATAATTATGAACATTTAAAAATTCTTCGTTAAGTATCTCTATTTTGGTTCCTACTTCCTTAAGTGCCGCATTATAAAGAAACATATTCGTTTTCCACGCATCAACTTCGGAAAATCTTTCATTAGACATCAAAAATAACCTCTTCTCTTATAACTAATATTTTTTACGCTTATGATGACGGCGCTTTCTTCGTCTGTGGTGCACCACACAAAGTACTACCAACGCAATAAGCACCACTACTACCGCAATTACCGTCAATGTCACCCAATTGGGCGACTTAAGAAGCTCTATGGGATTCAGACTTGCATATACATTCTTACGTCCTTCCGTCGTATTATAACGCTCAGGTATAACCGAAACCCCATCTCTTTCTTCAAATGAATCCAAATAACCCGCAAGTGCCGACCATACTTTTACTTCGTTGCCGTTCTTGTCGTAAATAATTCTTTTTTCAAAATCCGTAACTGCATTACCATTTTCATCAAGCGGTGTAACTTTAAGGATTCCGTAAGACTTGGCTTTAACTACACTGAGCATCTGCCCTTCATAAAGTCCGGTAACCACCCTGTACAGTTTATCGTCATCTATTGCCAGTTTTTTGCCGTCTTCCGTTAACTGCCAGCCTTCCGTAACCCTATTAAAAAACATTCTCTTTGTATTATATGTCCACGACATTCCGGATGTATAAAGCTGAGCCACGGACATTATAGGAGTCACGGATGCATCTACTTCAAAAATATTCTTAAGTTCCTTGCCTCGGATATATATCGAAACAAGCGGATAACCGGTCTTACCGTCCGGACCTATGCCGAGCGAAAGCACATTAAACGCATCCGCTACAGTTATCTCGCCCTTAGAAAAAGTCTCCCTGATTACACCGTTACCCACAATAGCAAAATCTACCGGAACGTAATCATCACCCTCTGCCTGTTTAACTGCATGGATAAACGAATCCGAAATAAGATTGCCGAGAGGTAATTCTTCCTGTTTCTTGCTTATGCCTTTAAAATCAAAATCCGAATATGCCAGAACCTGGTCGTATTTCATATCATAATCGGCAAGATATCTGTCAGCAATCAAATCCTTATATTCACTGGCATCTTTAAGAATAAGCTTATCTTCCGAAACACCCTCCGAAACCTCTATAAGCTCATAACCGACAAGTTTAACACTACCATCCGATGCCTTGGCAATTCTTAAAACGCCAAGATTTTCTGCATACTCTCCTGCAGATACAATTATTGTATTATTAACAATAATTGGTTCTCGCAATATTGAATGTGTATGTCCGCTTATAATAACATCTATCCCGTCAACCGACTTTGCAAGAATATGATCCTCTGATTTTGAAGCATCCTTATCCGTTCCCGAATGTGAAAGACAGACTATATAATCATATTCCTCATTAGACTTAATCTCTGCCACAATACGCTTGGCAGCATCAACAGCGGGCTCATATACCATACCGGACATCGGCGAATATTCATGGGAATCCTCTCCGAAAATTCCAAAAACCGCATATCTTACACCATCTCTCTCAAGAATGGTATATTCTTTAACGCCGTACTTTTCGTAGGCTTCCCACACCTTTCGTGAACCTTCCGTATAATCTGCACTTCCAAGCGCAGGCGGATAATAATTGCCGTTAACAATCATCGGAAGTCTGTCACCCGAAGCCATGGCTGCATCAAGCATCGCCACAAGTCCCACATCACGATAATCAAATTCATGGTTACCAAGCGTTACCACATCGTATCCCATAGCGCCAAGCATTCTGAGTTCACAGGCATCCGTCATATATATTGCCTGAAATAAAGTTCCCATAGAAAAATCACCGGCATCAACCGTGATTACCGAACTATCCTCCGAATACAGCTTCCTATATCTTTTAACCAAAGAAGACAGCTTTGTATATCCTCCTTGTCCGTTACCGTCAGAATCATATGTCGGATATACATGTGAATGTGTGTCATGCGTAAACAAAATAGTTGCTGCCTTTTCACCTTCCCCGGCAGCTTCCGGGTGAATAATCTGTGCAGTGCATATAACAGCACATAACAAAATAAGCACTGAAAAAAATTTAATTATCGGTTTGCTCATCTTAAGTCTCTGCATTGAACACTGCTCTCCTTTTTTCTGAATTTAACTTACCAATAAAAGTATACCTAATTCAACCCTATTTTGCAAGGAAATACAAGCTTTATTGGGGCAGTTTATAAAAATTTAAGGAGCAGTTTTTAAAAACCGCTCCTTAATATCCTTTATGCCATCTCTATGTTTGCTACTTTTGTAAGGTTAAGTTTTTTAACAGCATCTTCTCTCATCTTATATTTGAGAATCTTACCCGCTGCATTCATCGGGAAATTATCCACAAACTCAATGTATCTCGGAAGATTATGTCTTGCAAGGTTTGCTCTGATATATTCCTTCATCTCATCAGCCTCCATGCTCTCGCCTTCCTTAAGAATGATACATGCCATGATTTCCTCACCGTATCTTTCGTCCGGAACACCGATAACCTGAACATCCTGCACCTTGTCATGTGTAAGAATAAACTCTTCGATTTCCTTAGGATATACATTCTCACCGCCACGGATAATCATATCCTTAAGACGACCTGTGATGTGATATCTGCCCTCAGGTGTACGGCATGCAAGGTCTCCCGTATGAAGCCAGCCGTCCTTATCGATGGCAGTCGCAGTTGCCTGCGGCATCTTATAATAGCCCTTCATAATATTATAACCGCGTGCAACGAATTCACCGTTCTCACCGTCTGCAACTTCTTCACCGGTCTCAGGATTAACAACACGACATTCTACTCCCGGAAAGGCTGTACCTACAGTTCCCACACGGTCATCCAAAGAGTCATTAACATCACTCATCGTACATCCCGGAGACGCTTCTGTCTGTCCGTAAACGCTTGTAATCTCACGCATGTTCATTCTCTCTGCTGCTTCCCTCATAAGCTGTACGGGACATGAGCTTCCTGCCATGATACCTGTTCTCATGTAAGAGAAATCCGTCTTCTCAAAGTCAGGGTTGGCAAACATCGCCGTAAACATTGTCGGTACACCGTTAAAGCATGTAATACGCTCCTGATTGATGCAGGCAAGCGCTGCCTTTGCGTTAAAGTACGGAAGCGGTGACATTGTTGTGCCATGTGTCATGGACGCTGTCATTGAAAGCACCATACCGAAGCAATGGAACATCGGCACCTGAATCATCATACGGTCTGCTGTTGACAAATCCATTCTGTCACCGATTAGCTTACCGTTATTAACTACATTATAGTGTGTAAGCATAACACCCTTCGGGAAGCCTGTTGTTCCTGAAGTGTACTGCATGTTACATACATCATGCTTATCAATTGCTGCCGCACGTCTGTAAACCTCTTCAATCGGAACCTGATCAGCCATCTTAAGCGTCTCTTCCCATGTAAGGCAGCCCGGCTGCTTAGAGGTTACGTTGATAACATTTCTAAGGAACGGAAGTCTCTTTGCATGAAGCGGCTCGCCGGCTTTGTGAGTTGCAAGTTCAGGGCAAAGTTCCTTAATAATTGCAACATAATCCGAATCAAGTGCACTGTCAATCATGATAAGAGTATGTGTATCAGAGTGTCTTAAAAGATACTCCGCATCATGCAATTTGTATGCTGTATTAACAGTTACAAGAACTGCACCAATCTTGGTTGTTGCCCAGAATGCAAGATACCACTGCGGAACATTGGTAGCCCAGATTGCCACATGTCCGCCCGGCTTTACACCAAGTGCGATGAGAGCACGTGCAAGTGTGTCTACATCATCGCGGAACTCTGAATAAGTTCTTGTATAATTAAGTGTTGTATATCTGAATGCATACTGGTCCGGGAACTCCTCAACAACACGGTCAAGAAGCTGAGGGAAAGTAAGATCAATAAGCTTATCATGCTCCCAGATATATTTACCTGTGTTACTGCGGTTATTGTAGAGATGTCCGGCTTCTTCGCCCTCTTCTCTGTAACGGCTCATATAATTGATGAAATGCGGGAAAACAATACCTGCATCGTTAAGCTCTTCAATCCATGAAGGAATCCACTCAAAAGAAATATATCCTTCGTAGTTGATTGAGCGAAGCGCATCCATCATATCTTCAATCGGAAGAGTTCCTTCACCCATAAGACAGTATTCTACTTCTCCGTTATTTTCTTCGGAATCTTTAATATGCACATGTTTTACAAATGCGCCGAGGTTCTGGATTGTCTTATCCGTGCTTTCCTTACCATAGCGGAATGTATGGTTAAAATCCCAAAGTGCTGCAACATTATCGCTTGCAAAAACATTGAGAACGTTTCTTAACTTACCTGTGTCTGTAAAAAGACCTATTGTCTCAATACAAAGTGTAATGTCAGCCTCTTCTGCCTTTTTGTAAGTACGATTAATACATTCAATAACCGCATCCTCAGAAGCAGTCTCTGTAGCGCCGGCACGCAAGCGGATGCTGGGGCATTTTAAAACCTTTGCATATTCAATGTACTTCTCAATCTCTGCACATACTTCGTCAATATTCTCTTTGTCTGCTATATCGCATGAAGCATCAATACACGGAATCGTAAGTTCAAGCTTTGCAAGCTCTCTTGCGGTACGTGCAATATTCTCTTCACTAAAAGGCTTTGCGATATCTGTCTGATTAAGTCTGTTAATATCATGAATCTCTATTCCGTCAAAGCTCAAGTCCTTAGCCATTGCGTAAAAATCTTTCCAGCTAAATTCATCCCATCCGTTTGTATTAAATGATAATTTCATCTTGCATCTTCCTCATATACAATTTTATTTAATGCGCTTACATATGCGCGGATACTTGCTCCGACAATATCTGTGGAGATACCGTTTCCTGAATAAAGTACACCGTTAGCCCTAAGCTTAATAAGTGCATTACCCACAGCTTCACTACCTTCTGTTACAGACTGAATCTGGAAATCATCAAGTTCATAGTGATGACCTACAATCTGCTCAATTGCAAGAAGTGCCGCTTCAAACGGTCCGTCACCCGTACTCATTCCTTTTAACTCTTTACCGTTCTTCTCAAGAGTAATTACCGCTGTAGGAGTAATGATATTACCGCTGTTGATAACATAATTAACTACCTTGTATGTAGGCGGTACCTGAAGTGCCGATGTAGCGATAACTGCTTCAAGGTCTTTTTCATTAATATCTTTCTTCTTGGCAAGGCGTTTGAATGCTTCATAAACCTTAGCATTGTCATCCTCACTGAGTTCATATCCAAGCTTCTTAACTGCCTTGATAACTTCTGTAATATCAGAACTTTCTGTAAGCTTAATGCCTTCTGTCACAGTTGCAGAAGCTTCTTCAAACAAACTACTCTTCTTCTCTCCGCCTGCATACCAGGAAATCTGTTTTACGGCACGCTGAAGTTCTGTAGTCTTGATATCACTTGCAACTCCGTATGCATCGCCTCTTCTGTCGATAGTATGTGCAACCGTCTCCAGTGAAGGTGCTGCAATGCCTACAACTGTTGTCTTAATCTGATTTGCACCTGCAATTGCTGCTGCAAATGAGTTCGCATTAGCCATCTTAAGCTCATCACTGCAGTCCACCGAAATAATTGCTTTTTCAATCTCCGGAACTGCTGTCTTTATATCATTTATAAAATCCTTCATCTCATCAGGAATCATGATTCCTGCAGTATCACAAAGTGTAATAACTGTTGCACCCGACTCAATTGCCTTCTTAACTGCGCTGTATAAAAATTCCTTCTCGCTTCTAGTAGCATCTGTTGCAACGAACTCTACATCCTTGCAATTCTTTGCACAGGCACCTACAAGCTCTGCTATCATATCAAGCATCTGTGCCGGTTTCTTCTTACATACATATTCCATCTGAACAGCAGATGTGGGAAGAGTAACCTGAAGTCTGGGCTTAGCTGCGGCCGATACCGCCTGCCATATTGCATTCACACTGTCCACGGTCATACCCACTGCGCCGGAAACAATACTGTTCTTTACAAGTCCTGCTATAGTCTTTATTAAAAGTGTATCTGTCTTACCGTCTTTTATCTGCGGTAGCTCGATAACATCAACTCCAAGCTTATCAAGCTGTTTTGCCGTTTCAAGTTTTTCCTTGAAGCTCATTGCACTTTCTCTGATTGTCATGTCTGCAATACTGATTTTTCTCATTTCAATTCCTCCTGTTATATATATGTCGCTATTGCGCGACAAACTGCTTCGCAGTTTTCACCCCGAGAATCATTATTACGTATGCTTCTCGGGGTCGCGTGGCGCGCTCGGCTGTCTTTGTGCAAACACAAGTCAGCCTCACTTTGCCTTATCGCGCAAAAAAAGTCCCTAAGACAATCTCTTGCCTTAGGGACGATAAATCAATCTACCGCGGTACCACCCACATTACTGTCACATACAGTCTCTCTAAACATCCTATCAGATGTCGGCCTTCGTAACGGGGGCTTCCGTAGCTTCTTACTTACACTCAAGTGGTTCTGAAGCTCTGCTCGAGAGTGAGACTGTTATTATTCTTAAGTATCGGCTCACACCAACCGCCGACTCTCTGAAACTGCTAAATATAACATAACTCCGTCATCGCATTTGATTTATTAAAAAACTTGTAATTCATAATATACGCTTTTTGATTCTTTGTCAAGAGTTTTTTAAACTATTTCAATATGTACATGCGCGATATCCATGATACGAAGAACCTTTTTAACATAGCTTTCCTCTATCTCAGCATCAAGATTATGTATTTCTATTGTCGGTCTGTCCATATCCGTCAGACAATCATAAAGTGCATCCAGATTATTTCCGTAATAGTCAGGCAGGTTCAACTCTTTTTTTAGATATGCATGAGCTTCTTTACGCTCCTGCATGCATTTCGCATCCAAAATATATTTCATAACATCCTCCAACATCGCCGTTTCACAGCTTAGTATAACTGTTCAAAAGACTCATAATGGTCATCCGTGTAAAAAATCAAACCGTCATTAGAAAATACTATTCTCTTGGAATTACGGTATTCTCCGTCAAAGTCAATATCACACTCATAATATTTACGACCGCTCTTTTTAGGCAAAAGTTCTTCCATGTTGCCGAAATAATCTCCGCCGATACTTTTACCCGGCGCAACCTTCCAAAGATTACCCTTGCTGCTTACCCATCCAAGGTCCTTTGCTTCATCCTTGGTTATAAAGTTAGCAGGCAAATGTTTATACAAGTGCAAATACTCTGCCACATCTTCCTTAGTAGTGTACACTCCGTCCTCAACAATACGCGGTCCCGTAGTTGTTGCTTCTGTCGTACTTTCAGGCTGTTTGGCAGTAGACGTCGGACTCTCTGTAGTCGTCTCGTCTGGTGTAGTTATCTCGTCCGGTGTAGTTGTCTCAACCGGTGTAGTTGTCTCAACCGGCGTAGTTGTCTCAACCGGCGTAGTTGAAAGCGTGTCACCGGCAAAAATATTCTTACCGTTAAATGCCGCTACAATCGCCAAAACAAGTATTATAATCCCGAGTATCGTCCGTAAGTTCTTTTTTAATTTCATATGTATTCCTCTTTCATAAGTAATTCTCTATATAATCCACCATATGGTGTGACTATGCATTCTTAAGCTCAATGGTCTTCTGAAGCAGATAACGCTTCTCATACTTAATTCGCGCATACTGTGCAATACGTCTGTAAAATACAGGATTATAAAGTCCGCCGATTATTCCGATAACAGGTGCACCCTGGAGGAACTTAAGGAACAGAGTATTGGTTGCATAAACATCCGCCGTCCGTTTAAGCTGTCCGTTAAAATCAAAATCCTTCATATCTTCGCGTACAATCTGATTAATATACTCATCTACCATCTGATTGGCCGTTATTTTTTCTTTACCGTTAAGCACGGCAATCTCCATAAGTATCAATATAAAATAGCTCTCATTACGTGACTCAAAATCACATCCAAAGCAGGACGCTATTTCATAAATACCTTTAAGAAGCAACGCAAGAAAAACAGGAATATCCGGAATACCCATTCCCGTAATTCCCATTCCGAACCCCTCAACCGCAAGTAGTGCCGTATTGCTGATTTGTGCACGGCGCGCACGATTTACAATTTTTCGGAAGCTCTTCTTTGTTCCCTTTACTTCAAATACATAATTTCTAATCTTATAGTCCTGCAAAATCGTCTCTTTGGGATAGGTCTTGGCAAGAAGCTTTGAACCCTTAAAAAACAAAAGTTCAAACCCCTTACTGAAAGCAAGCTGAAGCTTACTCTCAACAGCTTTCGGAATCTTACTTGTGAACTTGTCATACCAAGGTTCCCTGTCGTTCTTAAGTGCTTTCTCTACCCATTTTTTCTCTTTTTTTTCGATTTTTCTAAGACGTCTTCGGACTATTTCCAATCTGTTCATACTTACTCCCTGCCCAATATCTAAGCCTCATCTATAATTTCAAACGTCGGTTAAGCTCGCATCCAAGAACCGACGCCGCCACAATTTTAATTATATCACCCGGCAAAAAAGGAACCACACATAAACTAAAGACTTCAAAAAAAGAATTCCCTGTCTGCCACATATACCATGCAGTCCCTGTAATATATAATATAACAGTTCCTGCAAGCATTGCAACAAAATAGCAAATAAAATGCTTTTTGTTGTATGAAACAATCAGGCTTATTATAAGTGCACACGGCACATACCCCAAAAGATATCCGCCCGTCATACCGACAAGCCTCTGCACTCCTCCGGTAAAACCCGAAAACACCGGTACCCCTACTGCACCGAGTATCAAATAAATAATCACCGACATTACCGTGTACCTTGCACCAAGCAATGCGCTTATGAGATATATTCCGAATGTTGCAAGTGTTATCGGTATCGGTCCTATATGTATAGCCCACGGCGCAACAACACAAAGAAACGCCGTCATGAGGCCTATACTGGTTATCTTTTTTACAGTCATAACGACTCCTTATTAAAAGTTCTTTCTATCTTATCGCACCTAAAAGCCTTGCTATACAATATAATACCAAAAGATGCACCGGATAGAAAACATAAAAAATATATTTTAACTTCAGTCCGCGTTTCCCATTATACATCTTAATAAAAAAGATAGCCAAAAACGCAAATGCTTCTGAAAATTTGTATGCCGTAAGAACAGCACAACCGCCAAACATTGCCTCCGGCTTTCGCTCCTTAATTCCGTACATTACAACTATCGCAAGTACTCCTGCAAATGAATAATCCGTCTTAAGCAAATACGCCGCTGCCATTCCTGTAGCCGTAATAAGCACTGTGAGCACAAGACGCAAAACTACTTCGGTTTTTTTTGACGGAAAATTCAACTCCCGCCGCTTTACTTCATCGAGCACGCATATTGTCAGGAATCCTGCAAGAAGTGTAAAAAACACATTCTGGTAAGCCAGGTTGAAAATCCTGCCCGTAACCGCAATATCAAACGGAATCTCCGATATCAGTGCAAAAACAAACAATCTTACGGCATACTTTGCTCTGTCACGTGTATAAATAAAACCTTCCACAAGAAGAAAACAAAATATCGGGAACGCAAGCCGGCCCACACTCCTCAAAATCTTATCCACCGTATAAAGCGACGTACCGGCAATCGGAAACCGCTCTAAAATCACAGCTCCTACATGATCAATAAGCATTATTACAATGGCTATTATTTTAAGCGTACTTCCGGAAATTCCTATGTTGTCTCCCTGCAAATCCCCGTCGGCAAGCTTTATTCTCTGCATAAATTATACTCCTTTCACTATTTCAAGCAATAATTCAACAGACTTCTCCATCGACTGCACACAAACAAATTCATGCTTTCCGTGAAAATTATGTCCTCCTGTGCCAAGATTAGGACACGGCACACCCATAAACGATAATCTTGCACCGTCGGTCCCGCCTCTTATCGGGTCAACCTCCGGTTTTATATCAAGAGTCTTCATCGCCGCAAACACCCTGTCCACGACGTCCATATGCTCATTTACTATCTCTCTCATATTATAATAACTGTCTTTGAGCTCTACGTCAAAAATTTTTTCTCCGTATTTGGAATTAAGTCTATCCGCAATACCAAGAAAAACCTCTTTACGTTTCTCAAAAAGCGTCCTGTCATGGTCCCTTATGATATATTCGCATACGGCCTTTTCAACACTTCCGCTCATACCGTTAAGATGATAAAAACCTTCATACTTCTCTGTGCATTCCGGGCGCTCATTGGACGGAAGCATGGACTGAAACTCCTGCGCAAGAAGAATCGCGTTCTTCATAATTCCCTTGGCAGACCCCGGATGAACACTTCTTCCGTGCACAGTAAGAATGGCACCGGCCGCATTAAAATTCTCGTAGGATATTTCGCCAAGTGCGCCGCCGTCCACCGTATACGCATAATCAGCGCCGAATCTCTCCACATCAAAAAAATCCATTCCGCGACCGACTTCCTCATCGGGTGTAAAAGCAATACATATTTTTCCGTGTTTTATCTCAGAGTGCTTCACAACAAAAGAAGCCATCGTCATAATCTCCGCCACTCCGGCCTTGTCATCCGCACCAAGAAGTGTCGTACCGTCCGTAACCACAAGCGTTTTTCCTTCATATCTTCTCAGCTCCGGGAAATCCTTTACGGCAGTAACAATACCTTGTGCCTCATTAAGAATTATATCCTCTCCGTCATAACTATCAATAATTCTCGGTTTTACATCTGTTCCGCTCATAGCAGGAGATGTATCCATATGTGCAATAAAACCTATATTCTTAAGTTCTTCATCGGTATTGGCCGGAATGGAAGCATATACATAGCCATACTTTTCATCAAGCTCTGCCTCAATACTAAGCTCCTTTAACTCATTAACCAAAACCTTTGCCAAGTCAAACTGCTTCTTTGTACTTGGAAAAACATCTACGGCGTCCTCCGAAGACGCCGTATCAATTTTAACATATTTTAAAAAACGTTCTAATACTTCTGACATTACTATTCCTTTCTATAACTCCGTGTCATGCATGTTCTCGTATACATAATCGAGAGCAACACCAAACGCAATTCCCGAAATGATTCCAAGCGGCATATTGCCTACCATAACACCAAATAAAATTCCAAGTCCCGTTCCAAGTAAAACTCCGACTCCAAGTAAAAGACCTTCTTCTCTAAACATGCTTTTGAATCTGTTCATAATGTGCCCTCCTATTCCAATATTATGTAATTGAAGAAATTTCTTACTTCAATAACATTATACACCATATTGCAATAATTTTGCACTATATTTTTTAAAAATGTCGAACAATTTTAAAACGTTGTATATTAAACTCGTCTTTATCCGTAATTCCCGCCTTCATCTTGGCTATTCTTATCTGCTCTTCAACAGTATTTACAGAATCAAGATCGGGTAAAAGCACGCCTCTCTTATCTCCTGACGTAACAATAATACCGTATTTTTTAACATCAAGTTCATCTATTGAGCTCACCGCTTCAGGTGTTGTAAGCACATCAACCGTGTATGTCAACATGTCAAGCTCATCCGCTGTCACGGGTTCAAACCTTGTGTCCCTTACAGCAACACTCATGGCATTCATAATGATTTCTTCGCCGACATTACCCATAACCGGCTCAATTGTACCGATACAACCGCGAAGATGCCCCTGCTTCTTAATACACACAAATGCGCCCGTTCTCTGCTCTCTAAGCTCCGGCGACGCATCCTTTGGGACCTTTGTTATCGCTTTGGTTCGTACAAAAGCTTCAAGCGCCGTTCTTGCAAGTGCAACGTATTCATCTTCATTCTCTCGTATTTTCTGAACCTCTGCCTGTATCTTGTTGGTATATATATCAAAAAAGCTTCTCTCTACGCAGTCTGTCTGCTCATTCACCGGTGTAAAACCGCAAATACCGTATCCGATTCCAAACGGGCCCTCATGGGAAATATTTTGTGTTTTAACTTTTATACAGTCAAGCACACCCGCCATAACAACAAAACATCTGTGTCCGCACTCGCCTGCCTTCTCGCAAAAATCATCCTCAAAAGAGAACAATTCTTCGAAATCTCCCTTTTCCATTATATCCATAATACGTGAATCATACTCAGGACCTTCCGCCATGTATCCATAAGGACTTGCCTCTGATAGTCTGTGTGACAAATCACCGCTTGCGATAACAACAATTTTTCTGTGACGCTTCTCTGCCGCCTGCTTAACAAGCATTCCTAATCTGTAATGTTCATGAAGCATCTGTCCCGAAATACCGATTCGTATTATCTGCGGAAGCTTCTCCCCATATTCCTTCTTAAGAAAGTAAAGCGGCACCATGCTTCCGTGGTCAAGCACTTTAATGCGTTGTCCAAGCGTTCCCGCCTTTACATTGCACTCTTCGCAAATCGCGCAAAGTGTATCGCGAAGCTCAGCGTCATACTTCACATCAAACTTAACTTCGGGCGCACCAAACTCTGCAAAATCTCCCGTTGCCCCGTCTCCCGGTGCAATATGAAAATAATCCGTATACATCTCTATGTGTGAGGAAATAATCACAATTGTCTCCGGCTTAAGCTGTGCTATCTCCTTCGCAACAGCCTCATATGCCTTTGTCGTCTTATCAATCTTTTGTTCCTCACCCTTACCAATCTCAGGTACAATCACCGGTGGGTGCGGCACCATATATGTTCCGAGTATAGCCATAATAACGCTCCTTTTTTAAATAGGGATGCCTCGGATAATTCGTGGCATCCCCTATAAAATCTATTTATGATATAGTTTCTTAGTCTGATACTTAGGTTCGCAAGTCAAATTAACCCCAAGCTTCTTAAAGGTCTTCTCATCAACCTCTGACAAGATAACCGAAGAATGCACCTCACATCCGCGAAGCTTATCAATCTGCTGCATTGCAAGCTCTGCCTTAGGGTCCGTTGCCGCACAAATTGAAAGCGCCAAAAGCACTTCATCAGTATGAAGTCTCGGGTTCCTGCTACCGAAACAACCGACTTTAAGTCGTGATATAGGCTCAATAATCGTCGGTGAAATAAGATGTATGTTATCATCAATTCCGCCAAGCGTCTTAAGCGCATTAAGAATAAGTGCCGAGCTTGCTCCGAGAAGCGAGCTTGTCTTACCTGTAATAACTGTTCCGTCAGGAAGCTCCATCGCAGCCGCCGGATTGCCTGTCTCCTCAGCTTTGTTAACTGCCGCCGCAATAACCTTACGTGCATCAACCGTAAGTCCTGCCTGCTTCATAAGAAGCTCAATTTTGAAAACGGTATCCTGCTTCTCTTTACCTGCACGTACACCGCAAAGCGCCGCATAATAACGTCTTATAATCTCCTGTGCCGAAGCTTCTCTCGTAACCTCATCATCAATTATACAATTACCTACCATGTTAACACCCATATCCGTAGGTGACTTGTACGGGGATTTACCGCTGATTTTCTCAAAAATAGCATTGAGCACAGGGAAAATCTCAACATCCCTGTTATAGTTAACAGTCGTCTCGCCGTAAGCCTCCAAGTGGAACGGATCAATCATATTAACATCATTAAGGTCTGCTGTCGCCGCCTCATACGCAAGATTGACAGGATGCTTAAGCGGAAGATTCCATACAGGGAAGGTTTCAAACTTCGAATAGCCTGCTTTAATGCCCCTCTTGTTCTCGTGGTACAACTGTGAAAGACATACTGCCATCTTACCGCTTCCCGGTCCGGGCGCAGTAATAATAACAAGTTTTTTCTCAGTCTCTATATAATCATTCTTACCGTAACCATCATCACTTACAATAAGCGGAATATTAGACGGATAGCCCGGAATAAGATAATGGCGGTACACTTTTACGCCAAGCGCCTCAAGACGCTTCTGAAAAGCCTCTGCCGCAGGCTGTGAGCAAAACTGCGTAAGCACAACACTTCCGACATACAGACCCACGTTGCGAAAAACATCGATGAGGCGGAGCACATCCAAATCATATGTTATACCAAGGTCACCTCTGACCTTATTCTTCTCAATATCATAGGCATTGATTGCAATAACAACTTCTGCTTCGTCCTTAAGCTGTAAAAGCATCTGGAGTTTACTATCAGGCTTAAATCCGGGCAAAACCCTGGACGCATGATAATCATCAAATAATTTGCCACCGAATTCAAGGTACAGCTTACCACCGAATTGCGCAATTCGTTCTCTGATGTGTTCTGATTGCATCTGCAAATATTTGTCGTTATCGAAGCCTCTCTTCATTGTATTCTCCTCCTATAAAAACTACCCTTGTATTATAGTACAAAAAGTCAGGGTTTTCAATCGTTTTATAGTCTCAGTTTTGTATTAATATATTATGCTTTTTTCCTAAAAATATAAAACAGACCGTTATTACAAACCGGTCTGTTCATTAATTTACAAATATCTCATCTTCCTAAACCCGAGCCTTAAAAGTATCGGAATACTCTTAACCAAAGTATTGAAATAATTAGACTTCTTAAAATACTCTGCAGAAGCTTCAGGCGACGGCTGAAGCTTACTAAGAAGATTACCCTCAAAATATGCCCACTCTTCAAGCTCATCTCCAAGCTGTTGAGGAAGATACTTGCAATCAGGCTTGCTGCTCTCCCATTCAACATTCATGTAACGAAGCATATGCGCGGTAAATTCCACGCAGGTAAAACTCTTATATGTCTTAAATCCACGGAACATCGGATACAAAAGAACAGAAAAAAGATTGTACAAATATCCGTCCGTATCATTTTTAATCTTCTTAATCTCATCTATGCCACGTGCATAATCAAGTCTGCTTACCGGAATACGATAAACCTTACAAGGTACATACTCAACCCTGTTAAGTGAAAATCGCTCCCTAAACTCCTTAACAAGGCCTGCCTTAACAGGGATCTCATGCTGAGCCCTTCCAAAGGAATAAAGCTGTTCAAGATTCTCATCAAAAGCAATAGAAGCGTGATTATATTTGGCACCTATGCCCTTACGAATCAGCGAACCGAACTTCGTCGGTGTCTGCGAAAGGACAACATATATATACTTATTCTTATTCATATTCTCTCTCACTCTTGTAAAATTTATAAAAATTTAATAAATTCACCCCTATTATTATATTATGTTATTACAAAATATACAAGAAAAATTTTTTATTAATATTTTGGCATAATTTTTACAAGAGCGACATATATTTAATTATAAGCATTTTCGCGGGGTAGAGCAGTTCGGAAGCTCGTCGGGCTCATAACCCGAAGGTCGCAGGTTCAAATCCTGCCCCCGCTATTATTAATTTAGCAACTCAAACCAATTCTTTCTGTTCTTTATTACCCCTTCCTTGCGCAGTTTGCTAATCTCTGCCGACAATCCGCTTCTGTCCACCTCCAGATAATCCGCAAGTCCCTGCCTGTCATACGCAATTTCAAAACTATTGCTGTTGTTTCTCTTGGCCTGTAACAATAGAAACGCCATAAGTTTTTCTCTTGTGGAACGCTTTGATGTTACTTCAATCTTCCGATGCAATATAAGGTTTTTTGTGGCAACCACCTTCATAAGATTGTAAATCATCTGCTGATGGAAAGAACATGCACTACTGCACGCCTGTGTAATACGCCTGCAATCTATAAACATAATCTGCGAGTCTTCGTTCGCAACAACGTCTACGGGCATCGCAACTCCTGCGCAGGAAAAGGTTTCTCCAAATAACTCCGCCCGGCTGACACTCGCAACAATACTTCTGTTGCCGAAATAATCGGTCTGCTCAATCTGCGCACTTCCGTGAAGCACAATTCCGATATATCTTGCAGGCTCCCCTTCTAATAAAATATTCTCTTTTTTTGCAAAGTTTCTGACCGTTGCTCCAAGGCATCCAAGCATAGGCAGCAGATTTTCATCTTCTATATCATTAAACAACGGACATTTCCGTAAAACTCCAAAATATTTTTTCATAAAGCCTCCATTTGTTGAATTTTCAACATATTTTCTGATTTAACTATATTACAATACAATTACCGAATCAAGCAACTATTAAAAACACTTCTGAATGGAGGAAACTATATGATTAGAAAAATAATTAAAATTGATGAAGCAAAATGTAACGGTTGTGGTGCTTGTGCCGCAGCATGTCATGAAGGTGCTATCGAAATGATAAACGGCAAAGCCAAGCTTACCCGAGAGGATTACTGCGACGGTCTGGGCGACTGCTTACCTGCTTGTCCTACTGATGCAATTTCTTTCGAGAAGCGTGAAGCGCCTGCCTATAATGAAGCAGCTGTGCTTGCCGCAAAACAGCAAAAGCTTTCCCAGTGGCCGGTGCAAATAAAGCTCGTCCCGGTGAACGCACCGTATTTTGACAACGCCAATCTACTCATTGCCGCAGATTGCTCCGCTTATGCTTACGGTAACTTCCATAATGAGTTTATCCGCAATCACATTACCTTAATCGGTTGTCCTAAACTCGATGAAGGTGACTACGCAGAAAAGCTCACACAAATCATAGCAAACAACAATATAAAAAGTGTCACCGTAACCCGTATGGAAGTTCCATGCTGCGGCGGTATAGAAAATGCCGTCAAGCGTGCGTTACAGGCAAGCAGCAAATTAATTCCGTGGAGGGTTGTAACCATTAGCACGGACGGAAGAATTTTAGATTAATTTAGTATGGGAAAAGTCCATTGCAATACGCCCTGCAAAATTGTATAATTTAATAAAATATGAATTAAATTATATTCGCAGAAAGGCGTAGAACAATGGACTTTTTAAAACTGGCAGCCGACCGTTATTCGGTGCGAAAATTTACAAATACACATTTAGAACAGGACATTATTGATAAGATACTAAAAGCAGGACATCTTGCCCCGACAGGTTGTAATTACCAACCGCAGAGAATTCTTGTTATGAACAGCGACGAAGCTGTCGAGAAGCTTAAGAAATGCACCAAGTGTCATTTTAACGCTCCAACCGCAATGCTTATTTGCTATAACAAGGACGAATGCTGGACAAGAAAATACGACGGCAAAACCTGTGGCGTTGCGGATGCATGTATCGTAACAACTCATATGATGCTCGAAGCAACAGAACTCGGTATCGGTTCAACCTGGGTTATGCATTTTGATCCGGCGGCAATGCGTGAAGAATTTGCAATTCCCAAGAACATTGAACCTGTCGCACTTCTTGTTATGGGACATCCCGCACTAGATGCAACACCGATGGATTTACATTCATCCTTCAGACCGTTGGAAGAAGTCGTTTGCTACGATAGCTTTTAAAGAGCACTACCATGGACGCACCTATGACAAAATAACATAACAAAAGGCGCAGACCGGTAAATTCATTCCGGCTTGCGCCTTTTATAATATCTTATTCAACCTGCAACCGTAAGCTGCCAAAGTGAGCGTCCATGAGCATGCTGCGCACAATATACATCCGTACACTTCTTATACTTCGCAAACAACTCCTGCGCCGCCCGTGCATCACCGTAAACCTTCCAATAACCTGTACACTTGCAACCATCGGAACCATTTTCGATAAATCCGCGTACATCCTCAGGCGGATAACCGAGAAACAGTCCAATCTCATGAGGGAACTCATCACTTTCGCCAAGTCTCTTTATAAGCTGAATAACACAGCGTTCGGGTGATTCCATGCCATAGCCTCGCTCCCGAAGCAATAGACAGGCAATATCATGCTGTAAATCCCTTGAAAGTCTTGAAGGACGATACACATAGACAAGCGCCTGGTTTTTCTTAAATCGCAAAGGCACAATTCTTAAGCCCTTCTTTCCAAGCAAATGATTAAGTCTGCGAAGAGTATCTCTCATTTCTGTCACATCTGAAAACCAGCAGTTAAACATATTACCGGTTTTTAATCCGGCAAGTGTGGGCGAACAATGTCTTACGATCATATCTTCTGACATTTGTATTCCTCCTTACTTTATGCTGTATGCTCTTCCAAAATGTTCTTGAGCGCTGCCATAGAACTTGTATGGCAACGTACAACCTTAGTATTTCCACCCTTAGCTTCACTTAACGCACTTCTAACCATCTTGTGTGATACAGTATTTGTAAAAAGCACCAGCAAATCCGGTGTTCCCATATTTCTAAGTCCCGTTGTCATCTTGGCAAAAACCTTTGCCTTACATTTGTACTCTTTGCACAAATCCATATATTGACGTACCATACATTCATTACCGCCTACGATTACTACGCTCATTTTGTATCTCCCTTTATTCTGGTTAGCACGCGCTAACTTGTATTCTAAAAATATGGTTAGCTGCCGCTAACTCACTGTTATGATACACTTATTTTTTCCAATTGTCAAGAAAAATATACTAAAAGATTATGTCACAAAAAAGGGAACACCGCACCTTACGGTATTCCCTCCCTGATTTCGTATAAATATTACGCCTTCAATACGAAAGATTCGCAATCTGTACACTCTTTGTCACTGGGATTGGCTTCATGTGTTCCAACCTTAATCTTGTCAAGTGTACAATAGTTTACATTCTGAGCATGATGTTTGCAGCTTACGATTGAACATTCAATACAATTATTTGCTTCCATAACAGACTCCTTTCAAAACAATAAAATGATTACAAGTCTTATTATTAGCAAATAATTCGTATTTATTCCTGAACAATCGCTTTATTTTTACGTTGCTCAATATAAAACAATGTAAATATCAATGCAAACCCTGCCACAAGCAATAAAATACAAACAAATGAAAATTCTCCCGGATTAATATGTGAAAGCAATTCTACAACAG
Organism: Lachnospiraceae bacterium; assembly: GCA_045593945.1. Classification (GTDB taxonomy): domain Bacteria; phylum Bacillota; class Clostridia; order Lachnospirales; family Lachnospiraceae; genus SIG300. Next base: position 26,765 of record JAZNXQ010000024.1, read on the forward strand.
AGCCTCCGACAAATCCTAAAATTACCAGATATGTCTGTTTTTTGAATTTTTTAATAAGAAGCTCCATCGCACCCGAAGTAAGCACAACACCAAGCACAACACCGATACCAAACGGTATAAGCGGTAATATATCAAACGAAGATATACTTGTCATTATGCTTGCATATATTCCAAGCACATACAACATATGTGATACGCTTATTCCGGGAAGAACAAGCGCAGCCGCAGTAATAATTCCGCCAAGCACCTGTAAAAGTATTCCACCGATTCCTGCATCCGCCGAAATAACAAAAAGTCCCTCGGGAAGCTTGGATAAACCTACTGTAATTGCAATACCGACAGCCAGGTAAATCACATCATAAAATTTCGGTTTTTCGTCTTTAATCTCATATAAAATAACAGGAACTCCACCTGCTACCGCACCTGCAAAGAAGAACACCATCGGTGTCGGGAACATTTCCATAAGCGAAACAACTACGCCCGACAAAGCTATCATTCCAAGAACTGCTCCGATACCGAAGGTACACAAAAACTTAAATGCTCCCTTCTTGTCTCCACCTTTTTTTAAAAAAGCATTAACAGACAGTATTAACTTCTCGTAAACTCCGAGTATCATCGCCATTGAGCCGCCGCTGACTCCGGGAACCGTAAGTGTTCCGCCGACCCATGCACCTTTTAAAGCGGTAAATAATAATTCCTTCATATCTTCCTCCAAATAACTACACCAGTATAATTATATGTCTTATGTAACAACTCTCATTCATCATCTGTCGAACAAAATGACTGCCGCAAGCAGGGAACATACCCCTCCTGCGACAGTCCTCTTTACTTTATTTTACAACGATATTGTAGATTCTGCCTTTTACGAAAATCTCTTTAACAATTGTCTTACCTTCAAGACCTGCCTTAACAGCATCAAGAGCCATAACTTTCTCTCTTACGGAAGCCTGCTCTTCATCCTTACCGATGTTAAGAGTCGCTCTTACCTTACCGTTAAACTGAACAGCAATTTCGATCTCGTCATCAACCGTAAGTGCCTCTTCATATGTCGGCCAAGGCTCGTATGCAAGTGTATTGTCATGTCCGAGAATCTGCCATAATTCCTCACCTACGAACGGACAAATACATGAGAACATCTTAACAAAACCTTCTGCGTACTCCTTCGGGCATGAACCCACTTTGTATATGTGATTGATGAAAATCATCATCTGACTGATAGCCGTATTAAATCCAAGCACCTCAAAGTCGTTGGTAACCTTTTTAACTGTCTGATGATATACCTTAGTAATCTCATCCTTCTTAGCGTCCGAAATATTAGCCGCATCAGTAAGGAAGTTCCATACACGAACGATGAACTTTCTCGCGCCAACAACTCCATTCTGACTCCAAGGTTTGGAAACCTCAATCGGACCCATGAACATCTCGTAAAGTCTTAATGTATCTGCACCGAAATCTCTTACGATATCACTCGGGTTAACAACGAACTCAGGGAAACGTTTACCCATCTTAATACCGTTGGAACCAAGAATCATACCCTGGTGTACAAGCTTCTTGAAAGGCTCCTTAACAGGCGACAAGCCCTTATCATAAAGATATCTATTCCAAATTCTTGAATACATAAGGTGTCCTACGGCATGCTCGGGGCCACCAACGTATAAGTCAACCGGCATCCAGTGTTTAAGAAGCTCCTGATTAGCAAACTCCTTATCATTATCCGGGTCAATATATCTTAAGAAATACCAGCTTGAACCTGCACTACCCGGCATAGTTGATGTTTCTCTCTTACCCACAACACCATCTTTATTATATTTTGTCCATTCTGTAGCATTTTCAAGCGGAGCCTTTCCGTCTCTTCCCTTGTAATCTTCAAGTTCAGGAAGAACTAACGGAAGCTCTTCATCGGCAAGAACATGGATATTTCCGTCTTCAAGATATACAACAGGAACCGGTTCACCCCAGTATCTCTGTCTTGCAAAAATCCACTCACGGAAATGATAATTAACTTTTCTTCTTGCAACGTTTTTATTCTCTAATTTTACTGTAATAGCCTCTTTTGCTTCTTCTACAGTAAGACCTGTAAATTCTTCTGAATTAATTAACTTGCAGCCTTTTCCAAGGTAATCTTGTTTTTCAAATGCACATTCACTTACATCTCTTCCATCGATTACCTGAATCATAGGAATATTATGAACAACTGCATATTCAAAGTCTCTCTGGTCGTGTGAAGGAACAGCCATAACCGCACCTGTTCCAT
>JAZNXQ010000025.1:0-13701 GCA_045593945.1 Lachnospiraceae bacterium
ATTTGGAAAATTTAAAGAAATACTATACATTTTTTGAAAAATGTGTTAATATAAAATACAGGTATATTACGATTACATATCTAATTTTTATAAAAAAGTTAGGGGGTTTTACTAATGAGCAAAGATAATGAAAGTATTGTAGAAGTGTTGCAGAAAGGTGTAGAAGAAATTGGTAAGGATTCAGCTGATAAGTCTGAGGCTGCTTCTAATAAAGAAAAAGAAAAAGCACTTGCCAAAGCACTTGCAGAACAGGAAAAAGAAGCCAAGAAGGCTGCTAAAGAGGCAGAGAAAGCTAAAAAGAAGGCTGAGAAGGATGCTTTGAAAGCAGAGAAGGCTGCCGAGAAAGAAGCTAAGGCACAGGAAAAACCTGTAAAGGAAAAGAAGGAAAAGCCTGCTAAGGAAAAGGTTATAAAGGAAAAGCCGGCTAAAGAAAAGGTTGCTAAAGAGAAGGTTGCTAAAGAGAAGCCTGTTAAAGAGAAAACACCTAAGGAGAAGCTTCCCAAGGAGAAGCCTGTGGAGGAAGAAAATATTTCGACAGGAAAGAAGTCTCATGGTCTTTTCGGTATTAAGACACAGCTTATATTCGGTTTCCTTATTCCTGTTGTATTTGTTATTGTTGTTGGTATAGTTGCCTATAATACAGCATCCAAAGGTTTGATTTCTAATTATGAAGAGAGTTCAACGACCAATATTGAGATGGCTGTTAAGTTTTTGGATTATGGTTTTGAATCACTCGAGTCATCGGTTCTTTCTTATATAACAGATTCGGATTTGAGAAAGTATACATTGGGAACAATGGCCGGACAGGAGAGGGGCGCATATGTCGCTACACTTAAGAGCGATATGAATGCAGATACATCTACGAACAAGTTCCTGTCTAATTTGTATTTGATAACTAAGGAAGGTATTGAAACAATTACAACTACCGGTTATACGGATACAGATGGTACCGGAAGCATATATGTTGCATTGACTGAACAGCCGGAGGCTGCGGTGTTAAACAGTAGTGCTAATGGCGGATGGGTAGGTGCGCATCCGTATGTTGATGAGAATCTTAAAGGTTTGGAATCATTATATGCTTGTGCATACATGAAGAATTTTACCCATAAGTCAGCCTGCGTTGTTGCCGATCTTAAGATGTCGGTTGTTACGGAGATTTTACAGGGTATTGATTTGGGCGAAGGCAGTATTGTTGAGTTTGTAACTGCAGACGGAAGAGAGATTATTGCAGAAGGCGAGACACAGGGTATTGCAGAGCTTGAAGTATTTAAGCGTTTATATGAGGCTGAAGAGGTGACTTCATCAGAATATATTGATTTCAGAGGAGAAGAGTATCTCTTTGTAATCAGTAAGAGTGCAATTAACGGTTCGGCAGTTTGCGCATTTGTTCCGAAGAGTTTGGTTGTAGGAGCTGCATCTTCTATTAAAGGAATTACTGTTATTTTAGTACTCATAGCAATTATTGTATCTGTTGGAACAGGCCTTTTCGTTGCAACCAATATGAGCAAGATTATTGATAAGATTGTTAAGAAATTAGGCGTTGTTGCTGGTGGTGATTTGACAGTACAGTTTGATTTCAATAGAAATAATGAGTTCGGTGATTTGTCTAATGCGGCATCGGATACTGTAACAAATATGAGAAGTCTCATTGAAAAGGTTGCAGATATCAGTGATAAGGTTAAAGATTCTTCAGTACGTTTGTTGTCAGTATCTGACGAAGTAGTAACATCAACTTCAAGTATTTCTACTGCGGTTAATGAGATTGATATAGGTATCGGTCAGCAGGCAGAAGATGCACAGAATTGCTTCGAGCAGATGGATGACTTGTCTAACAAGATGGAAGTTGTTCATAATGATATCGGTGATATTCAGGGTATTGCAGATGGTACTAAGGATATGATTAATCAGGGTATTGACACTATGCTTGAACTTGAAAAGAGTTCTGCATATTCAACAGAGATTTCAAGAGAAGTTATGGAAGATGTTAAGGCTCTTGAAGCACAGTCAATGTCAATTGAGAAGTTTGTAGGTGTTATTAATGATATTGCAAGCCAAACAAGTCTCTTGTCACTTAATGCTTCAATCGAGGCAGCAAGAGCAGGTGATGCGGGTAGAGGTTTTGCGGTAGTTGCTGAAGAAATCAGAAAGCTTGCCGACGGTTCTATGTCAGCAGCAGGCGAGATTCAGCGAGTTGTTCTCGGTATTAAAGAGCAGACTGCAGGTACTGTTTCATCAACGGTTAAGGCTCAGAATGTATTTGAAGAGCAGGCAGGTATCGTTGCTAAGACGAAGGAAGCTTTTGATAATATGAACAATAGTGTTGAGACGTTACTTGAGAAGCTTAAGGATGTTGCAGAGAATGTAACTGATATGAATAACAGCCGTGAAGTAACACTTAACGCAATTGAGAGTATCTCGGCAGTATCAGAAGAAACAGCAGCTTCATCAAGCGTTGTTAATGATACAGTTCTTTCACAGAAGGAAAGTGCACAGACCCTTGAATCTGCTGCTAATGACCTCGAAAGAAGAACTGAAGAACTTAGAGAAGCATTGTCATTCTTTAAAATTTAGTTCAATGATTAGTTGACAAACTATAAGTAGTGATTAATAATAACATAAGATATATTGATTTTACTTATGATATATCTTATGTTATTATTGTATATAAGGATAAGTTAAACTTAAGCCTATTATGCCCGGAATTACATATGAAGCGGGTAATGAAAATTACGGAGGAAGCATATGAGCACAGCGACAGTAAGACGAGTTTATGTCGAGAAAAAAGCGCCTTTTGACGGAAAGGCAAGAGAACTTTCAGAAGAGATTAAGAGTTATCTCGGAATTAATTCAGTGACAAAGGTACGTGTATTAATCAGATATGATGTTGAGAATATTTCTGATGAGATATTTGAAGCAGCATGTAATACAGTATTTTCAGAGCCGCCGGTGGACACTTTGTTCAAAGAGAACATCGAGATGGATGCTAATTCAAGAGTATTTTCAGTAGAATTTTTACCGGGACAGTTTGATCAGAGAGCTGATTCTGCGGTACAGTGTGTAAGATTTCTTAATGAGGAAGAAAATCCTATCATCAAAACTGCCGTAACATATGTTATTACAGGCATAATTTCTGATGAGGAATTTGATAAGATAAAAAAATATTGTATCAACCCCGTTGATTCAAGAGAAACAGATATGGTTAAGCCGGATACGCTTATTACAGTGTTTGATGAGCCTGCTGATGTAAGCATTTTCGATGGTTTCTGCGATCTTGCAGAAGACAAGCTTAAGGAGTTATATGCATCACTTGGACTTGCTATGACTTTTAAGGATTTTTGCCATATTCAGAATTATTTTAAGGCTGAAGAGAAACGCGACCCTTCCATGACAGAGATTCGTGTTCTTGATACATATTGGTCTGATCACTGCCGTCATACAACATTCTCAACAGAACTTAAGAATGTTGAATTTGAGCAGGGCTTTTATAACAAAGAAATCGTAGATACATACGGTGCTTATGTAAAAGATAGAGAAGAGATTTTTAAGGGCAGAGACGACAAGTACATGTGTCTTATGGACCTCGCTTTGATAGCAATGCGCAAACTTAAAGCAGAAGGCAAGCTTGCTGACCAGGAAGAGTCAGAAGAGATTAATGCATGTAGTATTGTTGTGCCTGTAGAGATAGACGGAGTGGAAGAAGAGTGGCTTGTTAACTTCAAGAATGAAACACATAACCATCCTACAGAGATTGAGCCTTTCGGTGGTGCTGCTACATGTCTGGGCGGTGCAATCAGAGATCCACTCTCAGGAAGAACTTATGTATATCAGGCTATGCGTGTAACAGGTGCAGCTGATCCTACAGTATCAATTGATGATACAATGAAGGGTAAGCTTCCTCAGAAAAAGCTTGTTCGCGGTGCTGCAGACGGTTACAGCTCATATGGTAACCAGATTGGTCTTGCTACAGGCTATGTTAAAGAGATTTATCATCCGAACTATGTTGCCAAGAGAATGGAAATCGGTGCGGTTATGGGTGCGGCTCCGAGAAAGAGCGTTATCCGTGAGACTTCAGATCCGGGCGATATCATCATCTTACTCGGCGGAAGAACAGGTCGTGACGGTTGTGGCGGTGCAACAGGTTCATCAAAGGTTCATACAGAAGCCTCAATCGAGACATGTGGTGCAGAGGTTCAGAAGGGTAATGCACCTACAGAGAGAAAGTTACAGCGTTTATTCAGAAGACCTGAAGTAAGCTGCCTTATCAAGAAGTGTAATGACTTCGGTGCAGGCGGTGTATCAGTTGCCATCGGTGAGCTTGCAGCGGGCCTTGATATTAATCTTGATAAAGTGCCGAAGAAATACGAAGGTCTTGACGGAACTGAAATTGCGATTTCAGAGTCACAGGAACGTATGGCAGTAGTTATTGCACCTAAGGATGTTGCAGAATTTATGAAGTACGCGGCGGAAGAAAACCTTGAGGCAATTGAGGTTGCTGTTGTTACAGAGAGCCCCAGACTTGTAATGTCATGGAGAGGCAAGGAAATCGTTAATATTTCAAGAGCTTTCCTTGATACCAACGGTGCGCATCAGGAGACTAATGTTTACGTTGAGATGCCTAATGCTGACAGCAAGTACTTTGTTAGTGAAAAGGTAGAGGATGTAAGAGCAAAATGGCTTGATACTTTATCAGACCTTAATGTTTGTTCACAGAAGGGTCTTGTTGAGATGTTCGACAGTTCAATTGGTGCAGGAAGCGTTCTTATGCCTTACGGCGGACAGTACCAGCTTACAGAGACACAGACAATGGTAGCTAAGCTTCCGGTTCTTAAAGGTAAGACAGATACAGTTACCATGATGAGCTACGGTTTTAACCCGTACCTTTCAAGTTGGAGCCCTTACCATGGCGCAATCTATGCAGTTGTAGAGTCAGTTGCCAAGATTGTTGCAGGTGGCGGTGATTATAAGAAGATTAGATTTACTTTCCAGGAATACTTCAGACGTATGACAGAAGATCCTAAGCGTTGGAGCCAGCCTTTTGCAGCACTTCTCGGTGCATATAAGGCACAGATTGGTTTTGGTCTTCCGTCAATCGGCGGTAAGGACAGTATGTCAGGAACATTCCAGGATATTGACGTACCTCCGACACTTGTATCATTTGCAGTTGATATTGCAAAACATCAGGATATCGTTACTCCCGAGCTTAAGAAAGCAGGCAACAAACTTGTTCGTTTCAGCATTGCTAAGGATGCGTATGATGTTCCTGAGTTTGAGAAGGTTACGGCATTGTATGACGCTGTTCATGCACTTGCACAGAAGAAGGTTATTGTATCAGCATATGCACTTGGTGCCAACGGTATTGCTGAGGCAGTTAGTAAGATGTCCTTCGGTAACAAATTAGGATTTACAATATATGATGATATTAAGGCAGATGATTTGTTTGCTCCGGCATACGGTGACATCATCGCCGAGGTTGTTGATACAGCCGCAATCAATGTTCCTTACGAATTAGTAGGTGAGGTTAACGACGCACAGGCTATTATCTACAAGGATGTTAAGATTTCCATGGATGAAGCTTTATCTGCATGGACTAAGAAACTTGAAAAAGTATTCCCTACAAAGGCAGTTAAAGAGACAACTCCTGTAGATACACCTATATATAATGCGGATAAGATTTACGTTTGCAAGAATAAAGTGGCAAAACCTACCGTGTTTATTCCTGTATTCCCCGGTACAAACTGTGAGTATGACAGTACAAAGGCATTTGAGCGTGCAGGCGCAGAAGTTATCGTTAAGGTATTCCGTAATTTAAGCGCAAGCGATATCAGAGAATCAGTTGATGAGTTTGAAAAAGCAATTAATAAGGCTCAGATTATTATGTTTCCTGGTGGATTCAGTGCAGGTGATGAGCCTGACGGTTCAGCTAAGTTCTTCGCTACAGCTTTCAGAAATGCTAAGATGAAGGAAGCCGTTGAGAAACTTCTTAACGAGAGAGATGGTCTTGCACTTGGTATCTGTAACGGTTTCCAGGCTCTTATCAAGCTTGGTCTTGTACCTAATGGTGAAATTACAGGACAGGATGAGAATGCACCTACATTAACATTTAATACAATTAACCGTCACGTATCAAAGATGGTTTATACAAAGGTTGTTTCTAACAAATCACCGTGGTTACAGCTTGCCACAAACGGTGGTGTTTATACTAACCCTGCATCACATGGTGAAGGCCGTTTTGTTGCTAACGATGAGTGGATTAAGAAGTTGTTTGCCAACGGTCAGGTAGCTACACAGTACTGTGATCCTAACGGTAATATTTCAATGGATGAAGAGTGGAATGTTAACGGTTCTTACTGCTCTATTGAAGGTATTACAAGCCCTGACGGACGTGTATTTGGTAAGATGGCTCACTCAGAGCGTAGAGATAATGCAGTGGCTATTAACATCTATGGTGAGCAGGATCTTAAGATATTTGAATCAGGTGTTAAGTATTTCAAATAATATTGATTTATAGTGAAAGAAGAGGCTTATATGATAGAGTTTCGTGACATGACGAGCGAGGACATTGACCGGATAAGACAGTGTAACAGAGTGTCGGGATATACTGCATGTGAGTATTGTGCAGGTAACTTATTTATTTGGAAAAATGCCTATCATGTAAAAATCGCCTATGTGGGCGGTATGTGCTGTATTGTAAACGATTTTGATGATTTCAGAGAATATTTATATCCGTTTGGGGAAGGAGACACCAAGGCGGTGCTCCTTGCCCTGATGGAGGATTCAAGAGAACGAGGACTTCCGTGCGGCTTCTTTGGAGTTGCAGAAACCTGTAAGGACGAACTTGAAGAATTCTTTCCCGGCATGTTTGAATTTAAGGATTGCAGGAACGACTGGGATTATATTTATACTACAGAGAAGCTTACTACGCTTTCGGGCAGAAAGCTTCATGGTAAGCGGAATCATATCGCAAGATTTAAGGATAATGATAATTGGCAGTTTGAACTTATTTCAGAAGCAAATTTTGATGAATGTATCGCTATGAATGATGAGTGGTGCAGACGTTATGCAGAAAATAAGGCAGATAGTGTGGCAGAAGAGGAACTTGCTATAAGATGTGCTTTTGAGAATTATCGTAAGATTGGATTTGTCGGAGGTCTATTAAGGCTTGATGGAAAGGTTATTGCTTATACCATCGGAGAGACGATTACAGACGATATGATGGTTGTACATTTTGAAAAAGCCTTTGCAGACATCCAGGGTGCTTATCCAATGATTAATCAGCAATTTGTTATGAATTGTTGTCAGGATTATCATTATATTAACAGAGAAGAAGATTTGGGTGAGGAGGGGCTTCGTAAAGCAAAGCTTTCCTATGGACCGGATCTTATGATTGAGAAATTTGTGGCGGTTTTAAAATGAGTACTACTTTGAAACAATAGTTTTGAAGGGAGAACGAAATAATGATTCAGAGAGCGCATTTAATAGCAGACAGAGAAGAAGTAATTCGTTTATGGCAGCAGTGCTTTTATGATGAGAGGCACTATGTTGAATTTTTTCTTAAGAATTGTCCTGCTGAAAATGCGCTTTTTTTATATCGCGAAGAAAAGGAAATTGCCGGTATGATGCTTCTTATGCCGGGAAGGCTTGTGGTTCCTGATGGTGGTTTGGATATAAAAACATATTATTTATATGCATTTTGTGTTGATGAAAAATACAGAGGCAAAGGAATCGCAAAGGAAATGCTTGATTTTGCCAAAGACTATTCAGAAAAAGACGATGCAGAACTATGTCTTGTTCCGGGTTCAGCAAAACTTCGTGAGTACTATGCACAGAGAGGGTTTGTAGATGTATTTGTTCGTACAGAACAGGAAATAAGTGTTGATACTTCTAAGAAGTTTGACGGTGGGATGAAAAAGACGGATATTAACATTGAGGCTTTGATAAAGGCAAGAAACGAAGTATACGAAAACAATGCTTTTTTATGGAATGTGGATAATCTTGAATTTGCGATAAAAGAAAATGGGTACTCGGACGGATTTGCTTGGAATATTGCGGGTGATAGTGAGGCTGCAGACGAGACGGATATGCCGGCTTTGGGAGATACAACACCGTATATAATAGGCGATGTCGATGGTAGAGTTTTGCAGATAAGAGAGACTAATCTTAATATAGATGTTGTATATAAGATTGCCTGCGAGTATAATTGTGATAGTATAAAGTTTTTAAATATTAAGGAGCCTTTTGAGGAGCATCCGATTCATACAGTGCCGTACGCTATGATGGCAAGTACAGCACGGATGGAAGAATTTGTAAAAAATATAAGATTTGACAAAAAATACATTAATTTTTGCTTTGATTAATGGATAAAATAATACATTTACGAAATTTGGTCGGTGTATTACTATAAATATAATTGTTGTGTAAAGGAGAAGGATATGAGAACAAAAACTTTTGACAAATTTGTGGAGATTTTTGGAAAGGACGGAGATATCCGTTCATATTTTGCACCGGGAAGAGTGAATTTGATTGGTGAGCATACCGATTACAATGGCGGACATGTATTTCCGTGTGCACTTACCATCGGCACTTATGGTGTTGCAAGAAAACGTAACGACAGCAAATTACGTTTTTATTCAATGAATTTTGAGAGACTCGGTGTAATTGAGTCAGATATTAATGAACTTGTTAATAAGCAGGAAGATAACTGGGCTAATTATCCGAAGGGAGTTATATGGGCTTTTAAGGAGAAGGGCTATGATGTTACCTGTGGTTTTGATATGGTGATTTTCGGTAATATTCCGAACGGTTCGGGACTTTCATCCTCTGCATCCGTTGAAGTAATTACAGGTGTTATTCTTAAGGATTTGTTTGGTTTTGATGTAAACATGATTGATATTGCTCTTATCGGACAGTATTCAGAGAACAAATTTAACGGTGTTAATTGTGGAATTATGGATCAGTTTGCAATTGCAATGGGCAAGAAGGATAATGCTATTTTCCTTGATACTGCGGATCTTTCCTATCAGTATGCGCCGATTAAGCTTGAAAATGCCAAGATAGTAATTGCGTGCAGCAACAAAAAGAGAGGGCTTGGCGACTCTAAGTACAATGAGAGAAGAAGTGAGTGTGAGTCGGCTCTTGCAAAGCTTCAGGAGAAACTTTCAATTAAGAGTCTTGGAGAACTTACAGAGGAGGAGTTTGAGGCCAACAAAGCACTTATAGGCAATCCTGTATGGGAGAAGAGAGCTAAGCATGCTGTATATGAGAATCAGAGAACAATCAAGGCTGTTAAAGCTTTGCAGGATGGCGACCTTAAGTTGTTTGGTGAACTTATGAATGCTTCGCATGTATCACTTCGTGATGATTATGAAGTTACAGGTAAGGAGCTTGACACTCTTGTTGAGAATTCATGGGCGCAGAAGGGTGTTATTGGCTCACGTATGACAGGTGCAGGTTTTGGCGGTTGCACAGTAAGTATTGTTGAAAATGATTGTGTTGAAGATTTTATTAAGAATGTAGGCGAAGCGTATAAAAATACTATCGGATATGCTGCGGATTTTTACGTTGTTGAAGTAGGACAGGGCGGCGGAGTGCTTAACTAATCCGATGCTATAATAATTAACCGGGAGAGAACTATGATAGAACAATCAATTAAGAAGCTTGTTTGCTATGGTTTAGAGAAGAAGCTTATTGAAAAAGAAGATGTTATATATGTTACCAACAGGATTTTGAACCTTCTTAAAATCGAAGAGTATGAAGAACCTGTAGAGAATTATGAGAATGTTGAGTTGGAAGAAGTTCTTAAAGAATTGCTTGATTATGCGGCAGAAAACGGACTTCTTGAAAATGACAGTGTAGTTTACCGTGATTTGTTTGATGCAAAGCTTATGAACTGCATGCTTTCAAAACCGAGTGAAGTAATCCGCAAGTTCAATGACTTGTATAAGGAGTCGCCTAAGGCTGCGACAGAATATTTTTATGATTTCAGTAAGAGTACGGATTATATTCGTACATACCGTGTTAAGAAGGATATGAAATGGACTGTAGATACCAAGTATGGTGAGATTGATATTACAATCAACCTTTCCAAGCCTGAGAAGGATCCTAAGGCTATCGCAGCTGCCAAGCTTGCCAAGCAGAGCGGATATCCCAAATGTCTTCTTTGTATGGAGAATGAGGGCTATGCAGGTCGTGTAAATCATCCGGCAAGAGATAATCACAGAATTATTCCGATTACGATTAATAATCAGCAATGGGGATTCCAGTACTCGCCTTACGTATATTATAACGAGCACTGTATCGTGTTTAACGGACAGCATACACCGATGAAGATAGAGCATGCTGCTTTTGTGAAGCTTTTTGACTTCGTAAAATTGTTCCCGCATTATTTCCTTGGTTCCAATGCAGATTTGCCCATTGTAGGCGGTTCTATTTTAAGCCATGACCATTTCCAGGGCGGTAATTACGAGTTTGCGATGGCAAAGGCTCCGATGGAGAAAATCTTCAGTATAAAAGGTTTTGAAGATGTTGAAGCAGGTATTGTTAAGTGGCCGCTTTCAGTTATCAGACTTAGAGGCAAGGATTCAGACAGAATAATAGCGCTTGCTGACCATATTCTTGAAGTATGGAGAGGTTACACGGATGAGGATGCATTTATTTTTGCGGAGACAGACGGTGAACCGCATAATACTATTACTCCGATTGCAAGAATCAAAGACGGCCTTTTTGAGTTGGATTTAACACTTCGTAACAATATTACAACAGAAGAACATCCGATGGGTGTATATCATCCTCATGCAGAGCTTCATCATATTAAGAAAGAGAATATCGGACTTATTGAGGTTATGGGTCTTGCTGTGCTTCCTGCACGTCTTAAGGATGAGATTGAAGAACTTAAGAAAGCAATCCTTAACAAAGAAGATATTCGTAAAAATGATATGATTGAAAAGCATGCGGATTGGGTAGATGAGTTCATAGTTAAGTATAACGATATTAATGAAGATAATATTATGGAGATTCTTCAGAAAGAAATCGGACTTGTTTTTGAGAAAGTTCTCGAAGATGCAGGGGTGTACAAAAGTACTACTGAGGGCCGAAAATCATTCGAAAAGTTTGTCAATTCGCTATAGGTTACAATAATGTGTCGAAAAATATCGAAAAGCGGTGAAATATCACCGCTTTTCTTTATTGACGATTTACATAAAATTGGATATAATAATATGCGTGTGTAAGATTGATAAATGTGTTTGTGGGGTACTTTATGAGAAAAAATGGCGAAGGTGCATTTGGGGGAATGTGCGTAACTACGACAGGAATTCTTGAATCCATATATGACACAATTATTGTTCAGGCAGATATATTTACATTTGAGCTTGACAGTAATAACCATATGGTATTTGCCAATTCCGTTTACAAGAAATATTTTGGAAACAAAAAATGGGAGAATGTTAATATTTCGGATTATGAACTTGCATCTAAGCTTGTCCATCCGGAAGATTTGGCGACGTATCTTTCATTGTTTGATGAAACGGCAAAGCAGGGAATGAAGTCAGTTATTTGCAGAATCCTATGTGAAGACAGAATGTACAAATGGTTCAGAGTCTCAATTTGCAATTATGCAGATGAGAGATTAGGTAATTTGGTACGTAAAATCGGTATGATTCAGGATGTTAATAATGAATTGTCCGCATTTAAGCAGATAAAAGATTACGAGGAATATGACAGCCTTACAGGATTATATAATGATGAGAAGGCTGATAAAGAGATTAAGGCAATTATAGGGAGAAATCCCAAAGATAAGTATTGTATAATTGTTCTTGATATAAACAAATTTAAAGTGGTAAATGAAATATACGATACCAAAACAGGTAACAGCATTCTCAGATATACAGCTTCCGTATTGAAGAAGGTGGCACCAAAGGCATCTGTATGTTCAAGAATGTATGCGGATACTTTCAGTATCTTTATGAAGTATAAAAAACAGTCGGATATAATTAAGGTTATTGATAAGATATACGATAAGGTACATAATAATTCGAAAGGTATATCACTTACTACATCTTATGGCGTATTTGTTGCCGAAAATGATGAGGACAGAAATTTGCCAATCGGTCTTATGAGAGAAAGAGCGCTTATTGCCAAGCGAACCATCAAGAAAGGTGCACTTAGTTGTTATGCATTTTTCAGTGATAAATTCCGTAATGATATTATTATGGAGCAGGAGATTGAAAGTGAAATGCACAAGGCACTTGCTGAAGGACAGTTTGTGGTATATCTCCAGCCTAAGGTTAGTTTAAGTGATGGAAATCTTAAAGGTGCAGAGGCCCTTGTAAGATGGCAGCATCCTGAGAAGGGAATTATAACTCCCGATAGTTTTATACCTGTTTTTGAGAGTAATGGTTTTATAATTAAACTTGATGAGTATGTTTGTTGTCAGGTGTGTAAGTTTCTCAGAAAATGGCTTGATGCAGGAGTTGAACCGGTTCCTGTTTCGGTTAACCTGTCAAGACTGCATATTTATAGCGGAGATGTTATAGGTTATCTTATTGGGGTTATTAAAGAGTACAATATTCCGCCTAAGTATTTGAGGCTTGAAGTGACTGAGACAATATTCCTTGGTGATACGGATAAGCTTAATAATGTTTTGACGGAGTTACATTCACTCGGTTTTAAGGTGGAAATGGATGACTTCGGATCAGGATATTCTTCGCTTAACATGCTTAAAAATGTTCCTGTTGATACTGTTAAAATAGACAAGGAATTTTTTGCGGAC
Organism: Lachnospiraceae bacterium; assembly: GCA_045593945.1. Classification (GTDB taxonomy): domain Bacteria; phylum Bacillota; class Clostridia; order Lachnospirales; family Lachnospiraceae; genus SIG300. Next base: position 12,767 of record JAZNXQ010000025.1, read on the forward strand.
GAGGCCAATAAAGATAAGAGCAAGATTGTAATGACGCATACAATTTCAATGGCAAAGGATCTTCAGATGGAGGTTATTGCTGAGGGTATTGAGACGGAAGAGCATGTGGAATTCCTTAAAAACAGTAATTGTGATGTCGGACAGGGTTTCTTTTTTTCGCGTCCCATGCCTCTTGAAGAATTTGAAAGCAAATTTATTAAGAAATAATTGTTATTTTTGACGAAAAATTGTGCGTTTATATTGACAAAAATAGTAAATTGTGTTAATGTGAAACTTAGTTACATAGGTAACATTCTTTAAGTTTTAGGGAGGATTTCAGTAATGAAAGGTACAGTTAAGTGGTTCAACGCTAAAAAGGGTTACGGATTTATTTCAGATGAGAATGGCAACGACATTTTCCTTCATTTTTCTGCTCTTAACATGGACGGATACAAGGAAGCTAAAGAAGGCGAAGCTGTTGAGTTTGATGTAGTTGAAGGCGAAAAAGGACCTCAGGCAGCTAACGTAGTAAAGCTTTAATTTATAAGGGTTATATATTACGAATGGCATAGTTAAGCCTCTGACAATGAGAATTGTCAGAGGCTTTATTATTTTAATTATTAGGGCCTGAAGCCATTGCTTTTAACCTTTTCATAAGTGCGGCCACAGGCGGAAGAGCAAGTAAAATGCAAGTTATCACAAGCTCTGGAACGATGTAGCTCATATTGTATACTGTTGAACCCCATACTGCTGCGATGTTACCCTTTAAGTCAGGTACATAATCCGTGAAGTATATAAGTCCTGAAATCATGTGAATCACAAAACGTCCGGCAACACCGACTATGTAGCCGATAAGCAGACCGTTTTTGGACTTATGGAACAAGCCGGAAAGTCCGAGCGCACCAAATGCCAGCGGATAGTCAAGGAGAAGCTGGAGCGGATGTACGATATACGGG
>JAZNXQ010000026.1:0-1655 GCA_045593945.1 Lachnospiraceae bacterium
AATTTGTATTCTCTTTGTTAAAGTATACGTTTTTTATGCTTTGTTTTTATGGCACTTTTTGAATTTTTATTTCCCAAAAGGCAAAAAATGTCGAAGACACATCATTCCTTTGTCTTCGACATTTTAATTTCCACCCACAAGATAAACTATAGTATTTTATTATTCCTCATCAGCGTGACAACCGCAACTTCCGTTGCAACTGCATCCACCCTCTAAAGAGCCTTTATTCTTAGACGCACAAGTACCTGCTGACGGACAGCCGATACATCTTACGCCCTTCTTTTTTTCTTTTATTATATATGCCACTGCGGCGCCTACAATAGCCGCAATGATAAGTCCGACAATAAAACTTTCCATACAATCACCTATGTATTATTTTGCTTTTGCCTTGTTAGCATACTCTGCTTCTGTCTTCTTCTTAGTTCTCAAAGAAAGACAAGTTACCGCCGCGATGATTGCCGCTACCGCGATAATACCGGGGATTAATCCCTCGCCTACAGTCTTATCTACAACAAGTGTACCAACCTGGTATACAAGAAATGCTATAACGTAGCCAACCGCAAACTGAAGTCCTATACCTGCAAACAACCATTTCTTTGACTTGATTTCCGCATTCATGGCTCCGATTGCCGCAAAGCACGGCGGTGTGTAGAGGTTAAACATAAGATATGCAAGACCTGCCACAGCTGTAATACCAAACATTTCAGTACCCTGACCAAGTGCAGATGATGCAAGCTCGAAATCTTCGTTGATTGCACTGATTGCAAATACTGTTGCAAGAGTACCGACAACCTCTTCCTTAGCGATAAAGCCTGTTACTGCCGCTGCCGCAAGCTGCCATGCACCAAATCCAAGCGGTATAAGAAGTATTGCAAAAGGATGTGCGATGCTTGCAAGAATTGAATCACTCGCATCCTCTGCCGCCTCTGCAAATGTCCATGTATATGAAGCCATAATGCTTATTACCGCGTTACAAACAAGAATAATTGTTCCGGCCTTAACGATGTATGATTTTGCTCTTGAAAACATTACCATAACTGCGTTAACAAGGCTCGGTACCTTATATTCGGGAAGTTCAATGATAAAATAGGATTTTCTGTACTTATATCCCGTAATGGCTTTTACAAGCAAACCGCCGAATAATACAAGTAAAATACCTGTAAAATACATTACCGGTGAAACCCACTTTGATTCAGGGAAAAATGCGCCCGCAAACAACGCGATAACCGGAATCTTGGCACCACACGGAATAAATGGTGTGAGCATCGCCGTTGCTCTTCTTTCTCTCTCATCACGAATTGTACGACATGCCATGATGCCCGGTACAGAACAGCCCGTACCCACTACAAGCGGGATAACTGACTTACCGGAAAGTCCAACCTTTTTGAAAATCGGGTCAAGAACAACCGAAACACGCGCCATATAACCGCAATCTTCAAGCAACGCAAGCAGGAAATACATTACCATTACAAGCGGAACAAAACCGACTACGGCTCCGACACCACCGATAATACCGTCTACAAGAATTGTCTGTAAAATAGGCGAAGCACCTGACACCTTCTCTGCTACAAAACCACCGAACGCATCAATCCAACCACAGAGCACATCTGCAATCATAGGTCCGAGCCATGACTGCGATACCCAGAATACAAACC
>JAZNXQ010000027.1:0-11795 GCA_045593945.1 Lachnospiraceae bacterium
CTTGGTAGAGCGTCCGGTTAGGGACCGGGAGGTCGCAGGTTCAAATCCTGTCGCCCCGACTAGAAGAGAGAATCTTGATGGTTCTCTCTTTTTTGTTATTATCAATTCAACCAATGGTTGATATGAAAAATATTAAATTCTACTAACACTATGTGTTATTTTATGGCTTAACATGATATACTTGCTTCATCAAAGAACATAAGGAGAAGGAATGCGAATGGACAATAAAATATTTTCGGAAAAGCTTAGAGATTTAAGAAAAAGCAAAGGCATGTCACAGGAACAGCTTTCTGAGAAGCTTGGAATTTCGGTGCAGGCTGTAAGCAAGTGGGAGTGTGCACAATCATATCCTGACATAGAATTACTTCCTATAATAGCTGATATAATGGGAGTTTCGATAGATTATCTTTTGCGTGGCGGTGAGCCTGTAAATAATAACATAGATTTGCCTGTTAACAAGTTTTCTGGTGATAATGCCGGGATGAATGGCAGGATAGGTAAAGAAGTAGGTTTTCCGGACGATAATGTACTCAGAATTGTTCAGTTTAAGGGTAGAAAACTTTTGAGACAGGATAATTATGATCCGCAGATTAAAATTCCATTATATATAGAAGACGGTGACCTTGAGGACGTTGATACTGTTGAAATATGGGGAAGTGCTAATATCGAAGGTAATATTACTGGAAGTGTAAATGCCGGAGGCGGAGTAAACTGTGGAAATGTTGGAGATTATGTGGAAGCCGGAGGCGGAGTAAACTGCGGATGTGTCGGAGATTATGTTGAAGCCAAAGGTGGAGTGAATTGTGGACCTGTAGGAGACTATGTAGAAGCCGGAGGTGGAGTAAACTGTGGACCTGTAGGAGACTATGTAGAAGCCGGTGGAGGAGTGAACTGTGGAGCGGTTGGAGAGTATGTGGAAGCTAGCGGAGATGTAAAGTGTACCACTGTTGGCGGAGATGTAACAGCCGGTAGAAATGTTGAATGTGAAGATGTTGCAGGAGATGTTACGGCAGGAGGAAAAGTTACATGTAAAAATATCGAGGGAGACGTTACGGCAGGCAGTTCTGTGGAAATTGAAGATATTAATAACTAAACAAAATAAGAGCATCAGCTACGAAGCTAATGCTCTTTTAATTTACTTAAAACGACTCAAGCTTAATAATATTTGTATTACCTGAAATTCCGTTGGTCATACCGCCTGTAATAATGATACAATCATCTTTCTTAAGGTTAAACGCTTCCTTAGTCAACTTCTTGGCGTTGTAGAAGAGTACCTCGCTGGAATCAAAGTGCTCACACATAACGGGAGTTACGCCCCAAGAGAGTGCAAGTCTGTGCCAGGTCTTCTCGTTAGTTGTGATTCCGAGAATATCAACCGGAGGACGGAAACGTGAAACAAAACGTGCTGTCATACCTGACAAAGTACATATTGCGATTGCTTTGGCATTAACGTCGATTGCCATACCGCATACAGCATGTGAAAATGCGTCAGAAGTATTTTTCATAATAAAGTCTGAGTTGTGGAATCGCTTTTCGTAATGAATGTTCTGCTCTGTATGTTCTGCAATTGATGCCATGGTCTTAACTGCAAGAACAGGGTATTTACCTGCAGCAGTTTCGCCTGAGAGCATGATTGCGCTTGAACCGTCATATACGGCGTTGGCAACGTCAGAAGTCTCGGCTCTTGTGGGTCTTGGATTGTTAATCATAGACTCAAGCATCTCGGTAGCTGTAATAACACGCTTGCCAAGAAGGCGGCATTTTGTAATAAGGTGCTTCTGTGCGGCGGGAAGTTCTTCAAACGGAATCTCAACACCCATATCGCCTCGACCAATCATGATACCGCTGCATTCTGCGCAGATTTCTTCGATGTTATCGATACCGGGCTGGTTCTCAATCTTAGCGATAAGTTCAACATCAGAACCGCCGTTTTCATTAATAAAGGTACGCACGTCAATTAAGTCCTGACGCTGTGATACAAAGGAGCATGCAAAGAAATCTATATCATTTTTGATACCGAATAAAATATCCTGCTTATCCTGTTCGCTTAAATACTCCTGTTTCAAAATCTTGTTAGGGAAGCTCATACTCTTTCTGTCGGACAACACACCGCCATTAAGTACCGTACATATAATTTCATTCTCTGTTACGGATTTAACCTCGAAAGAGAGTAGGCCGTTGCTTAAGAGAATCTTGTCTCCGGGAACGAGGTCGTTAACAATTCCTTTGTAGCTTACTGATACGCGGGTGTTGTCACCGATAATATCGTCTGTAACAAAAGAAAATGTATCCCCGTCGTTAAGCGTTATTTTGCCATCTTTAAAGGTTTTGATTCGGTATTCGGGACCTTTTGTATCAAGCATGATTGCCACGGGAATATTGAGTTCAGAACGAAGCTTCTTGATTAGGTCGATTCTGTTTTGATGTTCTTCATAGGAACCGTGTGAAAAATTAAGTCTTGCAACATTCATTCCAGCAAGAAACAATTCTTTTAAAGTTTTTTCGTCCTCGCATGCGGGACCTATTGTACAAATTATTTTAGTCTTTCTCATAATAATATCCTCCGTTTAAAATCGATATAATTATAGCACATATTTGCAAAGATTTATACATGACAAACAGCAAAAAAGTTGTATTTTATTAAAAAAATATAAAAAACATGAAAAAAATAGTTGTCTAATTTAAAAAAGAAATATATAATAAGAAAAAAAGGGAGTAGCTGACGGCCTTATTTTGGTCGTTGCAAGTGACGTCAATACGGTTGATACCCGCATTTGCATTAAATAGCGAGACTTTTATGGCTTTTGTGTGCTATAAAGGTCTTTTTTTATGTTTGTGTAGTATTTAAGTGCAATTTGAAGCGGGGAGTGGAAGACGTTCTGTTCCCGGAAGAAGTAATAATACTAAAGGAGGAGCTTTTAAAATGAATTTTTTGAAAGATCTGGCATTTCTTGTTGAAGGTTTTAAAGAATTGATGGATCCGCGTTATATCGTAATGTGGGCCATCGGTGGTGTGTTGATCTATCTTGCTATCAAGAAAAAGATGGAGCCGACACTTTTGTTACCGTTGGGATTTGGAACAATCCTTGTTAACATTCCGCTTTCAGGTGCGATTGATAAATTTGCGGCTGACGGAGCAATGATTTCAGAGGGACCTTTAAGTACCTTGTTTAATGCAGGTATCTCTAATGAGTTGTTCCCGCTTATCCTGTTCATCGGTATCGGTGCAATGATCGATTTCGGACCTGTATTATCTAATCCGAAGCTCATGATTTTCGGTGCGGCAGCACAGTTTGGTATTTTCTTTACATTCTGTCTTGCTTCAATGTTCTTTGAGACAAACGATGCGGCTTCAATTGCTATCATCGGTGCTGCAGATGGTCCTACGGCAATCGTAGTTGCCCAGAAGCTTAAATCTACATATCAAGGTGCTATAATGGTAGCGGCGTACTCGTACATGGCGCTTGTACCGATTATTCAGCCGCCGGTAATTAAGTTGCTTACAACAAAAAAAGAAAGACAAATCAGAATGCCTTACGAGAAGGGTTCTGTTTCCAAGACAGCACGTATTTTGTTCCCTATAATTATTACTGTTTTGGCAGGTTTGGTTGCACCTGATTCAGTTGCACTTGTAGGTTTCCTTATGTTCGGTAACCTTATAAGAGAGTGTGGTGTTCTTGATTCATTATCAGATACAGCACAGAATGTACTTGCTAACCTTGTTACAATTTTCCTTGGCCTTACAATCGCAGCACAGATGCAGGCTGAGAACTTCCTTAAGTTAGATACACTTTTAATCCTTGGCTTAGGTTTGTTCGCATTCATCTTCGATACAGCAGGTGGTGTTCTTTTTGCAAAGCTTCTCAATCTTTTCATGAAGAAGAAGATCAATCCTATGATTGGTGCTGCAGGTATTTCTGCATTCCCTATGTCAGGACGTGTTGTTCATCAGATGGGCCTTGAAGAGGATAATCAGAACTTCCTTCTCATGCATTCAATCGGTGTTAACGTATCAGGTCAGATTGCTTCGGTTATCGCCGGCGGTTTGATTTTACAGTTTTTCTTATAGGAGGTAATTAATATGGAGTTTAATCCTTCAAAATTTGTAGATAGTTTATATTATTTAGGAACCGGAATGATAAGCATTTTTATCGTTATCGGTGTTATCATCTTAATGACAATGCTTATTAACAAGGTATTTAAAGAGAAAAGCGAATAAGCAAAACATGTATTAAATATAAAAGAGACCTTTGAAGGTCTCTTTTTTTACTATAACGCTTGACAAATGAATATTATTCGTATATTATGTATAAAAATAAACGAAATACATGCAAATATGAATAAAAATGCATAAATAAGCATGAATATACAGGAGGACGACATGAGCAATTATACAAGTAATGAGTTAATGGACATGGCAGAACAGTACATGATTTACGGAAAGAAGATGTATCCGGCTGTTTTAGACCATGGTGATGGTGTATATTTATACGATAAAGAAGGCAAGGAGTATCTTGACTGTGTCGGTGGCATTGCTGTAAATGCTCTCGGATATAACAATAAAGAGTATCTTGACGCGCTTAAAGCACAGATGGATAAGGTAATGCATATAAGCCGTTATTATCATAATGAGCCGGCAATTATTGCTGCAAAAAGACTTGTGGAGCTCAGCGGACTTTGCCAGGCTTTTTTCGCAAACAGCGGTACTGAAGCAATCGAGGGTGCTCTTAAAGTTGCAAAGAAGCATGCTTCAATGAAACCGGGCGCAGATGCAGACAATAATTTTGAGGTTATTGCAATGCATCATTCCTTCCACGGAAGAAGTATGGCGGCGCTTGCGGCTACGGACAATGCCAAATATCAGGGCGCATTTGTTCCGAGCAATGTTAAGGCTGTATTTGCTAATTTCAATGATTTAGAAGATGTCAAGTCCAAGATTACAAAGAATACTTGCGGTATTATCTGTGAGGTTATGCAGGGTGAGGGTGGTGTTTACGCTGCTGATGAGGAATTCCTTAAAGGACTTCGTAAGCTTTGTGATGAGAAGGATATTATTTTGATTTTCGATGAAGTACAGTGCGGAATGGGGCGTACGGGAACATTATTTGCGCATCAGGCATACGGTGTAAAACCGGATGTATTGGCGCTTGCAAAGGCTCTCGGTTGTGGTGTGCCGGTAGGTGCATTCCTTATAAGTGAGAGATGCAAGGGCGTTTTAGGACCCGGAGAGCACGGTAACACATATGGAGCGAATCCGTTTTGTATGGCAGCCATCAATGCGGTTCTTGATTTGTATGAGAAGTACGATGTTCTTACCAATGTTAATAAAATGGCGAAGGTTTTTGAAGCCGGATTTGATAAGCTTAAAGAGAAGCATCCTGATAAGGTAACGGGCAGAAGGGGCAAAGGCCTTTTACAGGGACTTGTTGTTAATGTTAATCGTGACAAGCTTGAGCAGATTGCCTTTGAAAAAGGTCTTCTTGTATGTGCTGCCGGCACAGATGTTATCCGTTTCCTTCCGCCGTTAGTTATCAGTGAAGAAGAAGTTAATAAAGCGATTGATATCATGGATGACGTTCTTAGCGAGATGTAAGAATTCTTACAGATATTTCTGAAGCTCAGTCATACAATATTTTTCGTTTTCGATAATTTGTGATGCGAGGCTTTTTGCTTCGCCGGAAGCATCTGAATACATGTTTTTATAATGGTAGATGCTTCTTATACCCATGTTACAGCCGTCATACATGATTTCGGCAAGCTTATAATCAGTGGGTGTTTTTATAAATTTCATGTTAACCATAAGCCGGGACATTGCTTTTGCGATTTTGCCCGGCTTTTCTGTTGTTTCATTATAAGCATTTAAAAGAGAATGAACTTCATTACCGATTTTTTCATGCTTATGCAAAGATTGCTCAAGGATTGCGTGGATTTGTCTGCTACGTACTTTTTCAATTATATCATTTATACTGTTAACAGCCATTTTAAGTCCGCTGTTACATTCTTTTAGTAAGTTGATTGTGTCACGTTCCTGCATGTGATGTCACTCCTTTATTTTTGTCTGGCAACAGGAAGTTAAAAAGTTGCCATGCGATTGTTTTGTGTTAGTATGTCACGTTTTTTAAATATTATTAAGATGTACAAGAAGTATAAGAATATGGTATGATACATATATCAATTACGATGAATAACAAAAGAATAGATTAGAGTTGGAGAAAAAGTATGGATAGTATTTGGAAGAGCATAAAAACTGAGCATTATATTTTTAACTATAAAAGTGAAAGTTTAGCAGAAGAAGAAATTCAACAGGTCATTGATTTGCAAGAGTCCTGTTTTAAAGAAATAACAGATACGCTGAAAATCACGCCTCGTAGCAAGATAAATTATTGGTTGTGTGATTCAAGAAAAGAAGTTATGGATGAAAGCAAGTTTGAATTTGAAACAAATGGTGTTACTTTTTGCAATCCGGAAAATCCTACAATATATGCAGTGTATAATGAAACAACAAAGTGTGTGGGTTATCATGAAGATGTACATGCTATTGCCTGTCAATATGCTTTTCCGAGTTCAATAGCGATTGTAGAAGGCTTAGCCATGCATTTTGATAAGGTGTGGTGGAAGGTTCCTAATGAGTTGTGTACATATGTATATTTAACTGATGGTAAATACGAGGCTGTAGAACAGTTGGTTCTTGATAATGATTTTTTCTACGCAAAACCGGATTTGATTTCTTACCCAATAATGGGAGCTTTCACAGCTTTTCTGATAGAGAGATATGGTAGTGAAAAGTATATGGCTTTGTATCAGGAACATGAGGATTGGAAGCAGGCATTTGAAGATATTTATGAATTGAATTTGACCGAAATTGAGATGAAATTTGTTGAGTGGTGCAAGAAAAAGGAGTACTCTGAAGACAGCATTTGTGACGCAAGAGAAAAACTGTATAATGGTTAAGCGTTTAAAGAAAGGATAAATCATATGAAAATAATATTTATAAGACACGGTGACCCCGACTATGAAAAAGACTCTTTAACTGAAAAAGGTTTTAGGGAAGCGGAACTTTTAAGAAAACGTGTTGAAAAGTGGAACATAAAAGATTTCTATTGTTCGCCGCTTGGAAGAGCTAAAGCAACAGCCAAGCCTTTTCTTGACTCAATGAACAGAGAAGCAACAATATGCCCATGGCTTAAAGAGTTTTTTGTGCCTGTTAAAGATCCGGATACCGGCAAGGACAGAATTCCGTGGGATTTTATGCCGAGGTATTTTACAAAAGAAGAATTGTTTTATGACAAGGACAAGTGGTTTGATGCGTCTGTTATGCAGACAGGAGAGGTCAAAGCGGAAATTGCAAAAGTATGCAAAGAATTTGATAACCTTCTTAAAAATTACGGCTATATGAGGGACGGAGGTTTCTACAAGGTTGAGAAACACAGTGATGATACAATTGTTTTTTTGTGTCATCTCGGTGTAAGCTTTGTGCTTGTGTCACATCTTCTCGGAATCCCGACACCGCTTTTATGGCACGGTTTCTTTATGCCGCCGACATCGCTTATTGTACTTGATTCAGAGGAAAGAGTACCGGGTGAAGCATTTTTCAGAGTTCAGACGTTCGGTGATACAAAGCATTTATTTGCGGGTGGCGAACCGATTTCCGGTTCGGGATATTTTGCAGGTATTTTCCAAGAATAAATCTGCATAATATAGTATATAAATGACTTGAATTCGGATGTGGTTTCTTGCGTTTGTATGACCTTAGACAGAAGGAAGTAATTAATGAATATGACTGTAAGTCATTAGGTTGTGTGGTGGATATTGAGTTTGATATTGTATCGGGATGCATATGCGCGCTTGTTGTTCCGGGTCCATGTAAGTGTTTTGGGCTTTTCGGACGGGAAACAGAGTATATAATTCCTTTTAGGGCAGTAAAGCAAATTGGTGAAGATATTATCCTTGTATGCGTAAAAGAGGAAGATGTTGTGTCGAAATGCAAGTTTTAGCTTGCATAACTACAATATACAAGGTATACTAGAATTGTAGTAATTTTACCTACATTATACACAGGAGGAATTTTATACATGAAATGCCCTTTTTGTAACAAGGAGAATACACGAGTAATCGATTCCAGACCTGCGGAGGACAACAATTCAATCCGCAGAAGAAGACAGTGCGACGAGTGCGGTAAGAGATTTACGACATATGAGAAGATAGAGACCATTCCGCTTATTATTATCAAGAAGGATAATAACCGTGAGCCGTACGATCGTGAGAAGATTGAAGCAGGTATCATCAGATCCTGTCACAAGAGACCGGTATCAATTAATGAGATTAATGCGCTTGTAGACGAGATTGAGAATATTATTTTTAATCTTGAAGACAAGGAGATTCCGAGCTCCAAGATTGGAGAGATTGTTATGAATAAGCTTAAGGATTTTGATTCTGTAGCATATGTAAGATTTGCGTCCGTTTATCGTGAGTTTAAGGATGTTAATACATTCATGGATGAGCTTAAGAAGTTACTTGGTTAGTGAGGACTGCGATGTTTAAGTATTTTTATCCGGATGAGTATGTAGATTCAAGCTATGAACTTGATTATCAGGCATTTTATAATGCAGGCTACAGAGCAGTTTTATTTGATATAGATAATACGCTTGTTCCGCATGGTGCGCCGGCAGATGACAGGGCTGTGCAGCTTTTTGAAAAAATCAGGAGCACAGGTTTAAAGGCATGCCTTATTTCAAATAATAAATTGGGGCGCGTTAAGTCTTTTGCTGATGCAGTAGGTGCTTTTTATGTCGAGGATGCGCATAAGCCTTCGCGTAAGGGATATCAGCGAGGTATGCAGGAGATGGGGACAACCACGGAGAATACACTTTTTGTCGGCGACCAGCTTTTTACGGATGTCTGGGGCGCCAAGAGAACGGGACTTAAGAGTATTCTTGTGAAGCCGATTAATCCGAAGGAAGAGATTCAGATTGTATTAAAGCGAATTCCTGAGAGACTGATTTTGCATTTTTATCGAAAATCGAGAGAAAAATAATCTGAGACAAAAGAAAATAGTTGAAAAAATTTGTATTTTATTATACACTATTAAAAGAAATTCTAAGGAGGAATTATTTTATGGTAACAGCAGGCGATTTCAGAAACGGAATTACAGTTGAGATTGAAGGAAACGTATTCCAGATTATCGAATTCCAGCACGTAAAACCGGGTAAAGGCGCAGCTTTTGTTCGTACAAAATTAAAAAACATTATTAACGGTGGTGTAGTTGAGAAGACATTCCGCCCTACTGAGAAATTCCCTCAGGCACGTATTGATAGAAGTGATATGCAGTATCTCTATTCAGATGGTGATTTATACAACTTCATGGATGTTAATACTTATGATCAGATTGCTTTAACAGCAGATGATATCGGAGATGCTCTTAAGTTTGTTAAAGAGAACGAGATGGTTAAGATTTGTGCATACAACGGCAAGGTATTTGCAGTTGAGCCGCCGTTATTCGTTGAACTTGAGATCACAGATACAGAGCCCGGCTTCAAGGGTGATACAGCTACAGGTGCTACAAAGCCCGCTACAGTTGAGACAGGCGCACTTGTATACGTTCCGTTGTTCGTAGAGCAGGGTGAGAAGATTAAGATTGATACAAGAACAGGTGAGTACTTATCACGTGTTTAATCTGTAGGTGATCTGTCAGATTTGAATTTTAGAGCTTTTGCGGAAGATACCGCAGAAGCTCTTTTTGCTTTAATAGAAGCTTTCGAAGGATTGTCACATGATTTTTTTAGTAAAATTTATAAATATTATGTGAGAGTTTTTGGGATCACACACGAATAATAGGTGTAACGTTACATAGGTATAAGGTGGTGAGAGATTTGGCTATTGAGGATTGCTATCGCGAATTTGCAGATGGGAACAGAGACGCTTTTGTAAAGATAGTAGAGGAATTCCGAGAAAAACTGATTTATTTTATCAATCGTTATGTTGATAATTACAGTTTGGCGGAGGATTTATCGGAGGATGTATTTGTTGAAGTGCTTATGCATCCGGGAAGATATAATTATAAAACTTCTCTTAAAACATATCTTTTTACAATAGGCAGAAATAAGGCAATCGATTATATCCGCAAGAACAAGAGAATACTTTACGGACCGCTTGAAACTGATTTTGCCGGAGTAGCTGAATCTTTTGAAGAGAAGTATTGTAAAGAAGAAGCAGAGAAAGCAATGCTCCGCCTTCTCTCAGAACTTAAAGAAGAATACAGAATTGTACTTTACTTATTGTATTTTGAAGAAATGAGCTACGAGGAAGTAGGAAGGATAATTCATAAAAGCAATAAACAGGTGACAAACCTTGCATACAGGGCTAAGCAGACAATGCGTGAAGCCTTGAAAAAGGAGGGCTTTGAATATGAAGAGTAATGAAGAATATTTAAACAGTATTTATGAAAAACAGGAAGTTTGCAAATTAAAGTTGAAACAAAAGAAAAGCAGGCGAAGAATAATGATTGCGTCTGTTGCCGGAATAATGTGTCTTGTACTTGCATTTGTGTTTATCGTGGAGCCGATGCTGTCAGGTAAGGACAAATATATATTGCATGCTGCAGATCTTATGGATGATTTTGATTCAAAAAAGACAGTCAAAAAGGATGGCAGAGAGGCTGATGATGATTTTACAAAGGCATATGCAGATTTTGCTTTAGAGTTGTTTAGTAAAACGGTAGATACTTCTGATAATGTGCTTGTTTCACCGTTGTCAATATATATTGCACTTGCCATGACAGCAAACGGTGCGGACGGAGAGACACGCGCGCAGATGGAAGAAGTGTTTGGAATGGATATGGAGAGGCTCAATGCCTATATGCTTTCTTATGCCAACTCATTATCAAGCACAGACACAGGGAAATTCAATATTGCCAATTCCATATGGTTTAGGAATGATGGAAGTTTGAAGGTTAATGATGAGTTTTTACAGACAAATGCAGACTTCTACAAAGCAGATGCTTTTGCAGCGGCTTTTGATAATAAGACTGTTTCAGATATTAATTCCTGGGTTAAAGTAAAGACGGATGGTATGATAGAGGGAATTATTGACAGGCTTGATGAAGATGCTATGATGTGCCTGATAAATACAGTTCTTTTTGATGCAAAATGGAAGGAACCGTATGATACACTTGATGTAAACAAAAAAGTATTTCAAAATGCAGAAGGAAAATTTAAAGCTGTCGATTTTATGTTTTCTGAAGAAAATATTTATCTTGAATGTGATGATGCTGTGGGTGTTATTAAGCCGTATAAGAATGAGCAATACAGTTTTGTTGCATTGTTACCGGATGAAGATGTAAATATTAATGACTTTGTAAAGACACTTACAGGTGGGAAATGGCTTGATTTAATTGAAAAGCAAGAAAAAACTCTTGTTGATATGATTGTTCCGAAATTTAAATATGATTATTCAACCAGTATGAAAGATGTTCTTGTTTCTATGGGAATGAGCGATGCTTTTACAGGCGATGTGGCAGATTTTTCAGGGATAGGATATTCAGAAAATGGACCGCTTTATATTGGAGATGTTATCCACAAGACATATATAAGTGTGGATGAACTTGGAACAAAAGCCGGAGCAGCAACAGCTGTTATAGTTTATGGTCAAGGAGCCAGACTAGAGGAACCAAAGGAAGTTATATTAAACAGACCGTTTGTATATGCGATTATGGACAATAACACCAACCTTCCGATTTTTATCGGTACGGTGATGGATATTGACAGTAAGGCAGAAGGTGATTCTGAATATAGGGCATC
>JAZNXQ010000028.1:0-1511 GCA_045593945.1 Lachnospiraceae bacterium
TGTCAAGTGTCAAAACATCAGAATACGGATTGATGCCTGCATCATCCAATTTGTCGAGTGATACAAGATTATTACCAACCTCGTCACTGGGATAGCTGAGCATAAGAACTACCTTCTTAGCGCCCATTGCAATACCCTTTAAGCAGATTGCAAAACGGTTTCTTGAAAGAATCGGGAAAATAACACCGATTGTCTCTCCGCCAAGCTTAGCCTTAACATCCTTCGCTATAGCCTCAACTGACGCATAATTACCCTGGCTTCTTGCTACGATGGATTCTGTTACGGCAACAACATCTCTGTCGCGCAATTCAAAATTCTCGTACTGAGCTGCCTCGATAACACTGTCAGCCACTATCTTTGCAAGGTCGTCTCCCTGTCTGATAATAGGACAACGAATACCTCTAGAAACTGTACCAACTCTTCTTTCCATTGTTTTCCACCTTTTCTTTTTTAAATTATTGCTGTGTGCAACCGGTCTTAAAAAAGCAGTGAATTACCCTACTCAATTTTGACACATATCAATATATCACACACTTTTCTATATTTCAACATTTCTAACGCTATTTTTTTTGGGATATTTTATAAATTTTTTGTGAAAAATGCTTATTTATACATGCTGAAAAGCTCATTAACCGCCGCACGGTATTCAACAAGTCTGTTAGTCTTTCTAATCTTCTTAAGTTGCTTTTCGCCGTCCTCAAAAAAATCACCAAGTAAACTCCAGATTTCCTTCATCTTAAAGAGGGTGTTGCGGTCACCGGATATTATCTCGGTGTAGCAGTCAAGAATATCATTATGGAATGCCCTGACCTTCTCGGTCGTAATGCGCTCCCTGCCTTTAATTTCACCGATAAGTCCCGGATTCTTAAAAAGGCCCCTGCCAATCATCACCCTGTCGGCCTCCGGGAACATCCCTGTAATCCTCTCGTAGTCCGCGGTATTACAAATATCCCCATTATAGCATACCGGCACCTTACTGTTTGAAAAAGCTTCTGCGAACACTTCCAAATTAACCGGATTGCGGTACATGTCCGTCCTTACTCTCGGATGAATTATAAGCTCCTCCATCGGATACTTGTTATAAATCTCTTGCAGACGCGGCCATTCCGATGCATCCGCAAGACCAAGCCTTGTCTTTATCGAAATCTTAAGCGGGCATTTTTCAAATATCTCTGCAAGAAAAGCATCAAGTTCCTCCGGATGCGCAAGAAAACCTGCACCACGTCCTTTTGAAACAACCGTACGCGAAGGACAGCCTAGATTAAAATTAACAGTAGTATACCCCAAATCCTCAAGTATTTTCGCAATATTCAAAAAATCTTCCGTTTTGTTGGTAAGAATCTGCGGTACCACAGCCATCCCCTTGTTATGTTCAGGGTCCATATCATTAATCTGTTTGTGGCTTAAGCCACCACCCGATATAAACGGTGTGAAATACTTGTCCACATCGCCAAAATGTTTGTGATAAATATTCCTGAAAATATAGCCTGTAAACCCTTCCATGGGTGCCA
>JAZNXQ010000029.1:0-7979 GCA_045593945.1 Lachnospiraceae bacterium
AGGTTCCCGGTGAGACTGCAAAGAAGGCATTTCTTATGGAGAAGGGCCTTTCTGCAGATGCTGTTTGCGAGGTTATGAAGGAAGCGGCAGACGAGAGAGCCAAAGGTGTTAAAGTTTTGGTTGCGCAGATGAATAAGAATAAAAAATTCCAGAAAGAGCAGCTTATGAAAGAGGGCTATACGGAATTTAAAGAATTCTTTGTGAAATAGGAGGATAATAAAATGGCAGAATCCATGTACGGCTTAAAGAGAAGCCACAGATGTACGGAAGTATCGGAAGCAAATATAGGACAGGGCCCGGTTACGGTAATGGGCTGGGTTCAGAAGAGACGTAATCTCGGAAGTTTGATTTTTATTGACCTTAGAGACCGTTCAGGTCTTCTTCAGATTGTTTTTGACGTTAATGATATTGGCGAGGAAGGCTTTGCAAAGGCAGAGACTTTAAGAAGCGAGTTCGTTATCGCTGTTACAGGTGACGTTACTATAAGAGGTGGTGCAGTTAACCCTAACCTTAAGACAGGTACAATCGAGGTTCGCGCGACAGCACTTCGTATTCTTTCAGAGGCTCAGACACCTCCGTTCCCGATTGAAGAGGGCATCAATACGAAGGAAGAGCTTCGTTTACAGTACAGATATCTTGATCTTAGAAGACCTGACCTTCAGAAGAATCTTATGATGAGAAGCAAGGTTGTAACCTTCGTAAGAAACTTTATGGCTAACGAGGGCTTTTTGGAGATAGAGACACCTATCCTTAACAAGAGTACACCCGAAGGTGCAAGAGATTACCTTGTGCCGAGCCGTGTGCATCCCGGAAGCTTTTATGCGCTTCCGCAGTCACCGCAGTTGTTTAAGCAGCTCCTTATGTGCTCAGGTTATGACCGCTATATCCAGATTGCAAAGTGCTTCAGAGATGAGGACCTTCGTGCTGACAGACAGCCTGAGTTTACACAGATAGATATGGAGTTGTCATTTGTTGATGTTGATGATGTTATTGATGTAAATGAGAGACTTCTTGCAGCATTGTTTGAAGAGGTGCTTGGTGTTAAGGTTGGGCTTCCGATTCAGAGAATGACATGGCAGGAGGCTATGGACCGTTTTGGTTCTGATAAGCCTGATTTAAGATTCGGTATGGAACTTAAGGATGTATCAGACATCGTTAAGGGTTGCGGTTTCGGTGTATTTACAGGCGCACTTGAAAACGGCGGTTCTGTTCGTGCAATCAAGGCTGACGGACAGGGCGCAATGCCCCGTAAGAAGATTGATGCACTTGTTGAGTTCGCAAAGGGCTACGGTGCAAAGGGTCTTGCTTACATGTCAGTGAATGAAGACGGCACATACAAGGCTTCTTTTGCAAAATTCATGACAGAAGAAGAGCTTAAGGCACTTGCGGACGCAATGGACGCACAGCCCGGAGATTTGATATTCTTCGCAGCAGACAAGAATAAGGTTGTTTATGATGTTCTCGGTGCACTTCGTCTTGAACTTGCAAGACAGATGGATTTACTTAAGAAAGATGATTACCGCTTCTTGTGGGTAACAGAGTTCCCGTTACTCGAGTACTCAGAGGAAGAGGACAGATATGTTGCAATGCACCATCCTTTTACAATGCCCATGGATGAGGATTTGGAGCTTCTTGATACCAATCCGGGCGCAGTAAGAGCAAAGGCTTATGATATCGTACTTAACGGTACGGAGCTTGGCGGTGGTAGTGTAAGAATTCACCAGAGTGATGTTCAGGAGAAGATGTTTGGTCTTCTCGGATTTACACTTGAGCAGGCATACGACCGTTTCGGTTTCCTTCTCAATGCGTTCAAGTACGGTGTTCCGCCGCACGCAGGACTTGCTTTCGGTCTTGACCGTCTTGTTATGCTTATGGCAGGAGAGGACAGTATCCGTGACGTAATTGCATTCCCGAAGGTGAAGGATGCGTCATGTCTCATGACACAGGCACCGGGCGAGGTTGATAAGAAGCAGCTTGATGAGCTTATGATTGCGACGATTAAGGCAGAAGAGTAAAAATTGTTACGAATAAAATAAAAGGATGATGATATCCTTTGTTCGCGGAAAAGAAGGAAACTTCGTTTCCAAAAAAGTTTGCTTTGCAAACTCTTTTACACTCGTTACATGCGTCCATTTATGTCGGACTAAAGTCCGCCCTAATTTGGACACATGTCTCGGAAATGCGTACAGTCGGATTATCATCATCCTTTTATTTTAATTCTGCAACAAATTTTTTAGTTAGCGTACTTTGCGAGTTCTTCTGAGATTTTAATAAATCTTGGATTATCTCTTACAAAATCGTAAGCCTTGTGTTGCAAGCCTTTAAGGCGCAATGCACATTCATTCTCAGTATAGTTTTTTGAGGAAGCAGTTCTTGTAAATTCCATTCGGTCTAATAAAGGAGAAGTGTGCTTGTAGTCGGGCTGTGTATCGCAAATAACAGCGTATTTCACTACATTCTCAAGTGCATCAAGGCACGCATCGGCATTACCGAGGAGAGCGTATTCAAAAGCAATATCACGGTAATTCTGGGTTAAACGGCAAACGTGGAAGCCGTAATCCTCGTTTTCGTAAATGAGTTTGAACAGGTCGATGCATATTTGGTGATGATGAATATTTTCTTCAGGTGTGCGATTACATGTGCTGTATCGAAGTCCTCTTATGTTTAGTGCAAGAATATCAATAAGGTCATATATGTTCCATTGAGCCTGTTCTGCGGCTTCTTCTCCTGTAAGAATACCTAATAAGAGTTCACTTTTTGCTACCCAGTAAGAGCCTGCCATGTTTGCATATTTTTTTGCAGCCTCTTTGTCACCTAAGGTATTGTAAGTATAACAGAGCTTTTGAATTGCTCCTTCACGAATGCCGACATCATTTGAGGTGTCGAGAAGATTCTTGGCAATACATATGATTTCTTCAGGCATATCAGGGTTTTCTTCAATGTTGTCAAACCAGTAAGCCCACATGGCGCACATATACTGATATTTTACCAACTCATTTTGCGGAAATTCTTTATAGACTTTTTTCCATAATTCCAAATTCTTTTTGATTTCACCTACGTTTTGTAAAGCATGACTTTCGGAAATATAAGCGTTTACGATATTGCTTATACGTGCTTCATCAATTCCCATAAGTTCATCAAGCGTAATTCCGAAGTAAAGTGCGATTGCAGGAAGTAGGGTAATATCTGGATACCCTTCGCCGCGTTCCCATTTACATACGGATTGCTGTGAGATTCCAAGGTGGTTTGCGAGCTGCTCCTGCGTAATATCATTCTTTTTGCGAAGTTCCTTTAATTTTTCTTTTATTGTGATTTTCATAATGTATTGCTCCTTTTTGAAAAGTAATAAGCGCTTATCCTGATATAAGTATATAATGTTACCTTAAATATTGCAAAAACCGCAAAATTGTATTTGGGTTGTATTTTACAACCGGAAGTTTTTATGAAAAATGATTGACATGCAATTTTAAAAAGTGTACCGTTATAATAGTGGATTGAATTGGGTGGTTAGTATGAAAGTACAAAAGAAAAAGTATGTTATAGGGTTAATTTTTATATGCGCGCTTATATGTGGTTGTACCAGAATGTATACGGAGACAGAGGTGACAACACTTGAATCGGAGGTGACGACACCTGGACCGGAGACAACGGTAGCAGATGTTGAAACAACAACAGTACAGGAGGAAACTACTATGATGACAGAAGAGGTAAATACTATGGGGTACTATGGTGCTTTACATGTTGAGAAAGGGAAACTCTGCGATGCCAATAATAATCCGGTTGCGCTTAAAGGAATAAGTACGGCAGGATTACAATGGTTTCCACAGTACGTGAGTAAGGAGACGTTTTCGTTTTTGAAGGAAGCAACCGGAATGAATGTTATCAGACTTGCAATGTATACTGCAGAAGGCGGTTATTGCCACAAGGATGCTAATGGTAAATTAGAGATGGAAGCACTTATAGATAAGGGTGTTAAGGCGGCAACAGAACTTGATTTATATGTTGTTATAGACTGGCACATATTAAGTGACAATAATCCTAATAATTACAAAGAAGAAGCAAAGGCCTTTTTTGATAAGATGTCAAAGCAGTACGCGGGATATGACAATGTAATCTATGAAATCTGCAATGAACCGAACGGAAACACAAGTTGGGATGATATTAAAATATATGCCGATGAAGTTATTCCGGTAATCAGGAATAATGATAAAGATGCCATTATTCTTGTGGGAACGCCGACATGGTCACAGGATATTGATAAGGCGATGAAGAGTCCGCTGGAATACGAGAATATAATGTATACGTTACATTTTTACGCGTCCACGCATAAGGAATATCTGCGAAACCGCCTTAAAACAGCACTTGATGCAGGAATCCCTGTGTTTATATCTGAATTCGGAGTGAGCGAAGCTTCGGGTGACGGAGAGATTAATAAGTATGAAGCAGAGCAGTGGTTGTCGCTTATGGAAAGCTACGGACTCAGCTACTGTATCTGGAATTTGTCCAATAAGAATGAAAGTTCGTCGATAGTGAGTGCAGGATGTAATAAGACAGCGGGGTGGAGCTATGATGAATGGAGCGTATCGGGGAAATGGTTTTTGGAAACGATGGGTAAATAATATAATAGGAGGACAATACCATGAAATTCGAAACAATGCAAAAAGACATGATTGCGGCAATGAAGGCTCGCAACAAGGGTAGAAAGGACAGCATCTCAGCGCTTATCTCGGCTGTTAAGAAGCTTGCTATTGACGAGGGTACACGAGAGGATATTCAGGACGAGCTTGTGGATCGTGCGGTACTTAAGGAACTTAAGACTGCGAAGGAACAGCTTGACACATGCCCGGCTGAGCGTACGGACTTAAAGGCAGAGTATCAGCTTCGCTATGATGTCATCAGCGAGTATGCACCGAAGCTTATGTCGGCGGAAGAGGTTGAGGCATTCCTTAAGGATAAGTTTGCGGATGTGATTGCGACCAAGAACAAAGGTGAGATAATGAAGAATGTTATGAAGGAACTTAAGGGTAAGGCGGACGGTTCCGTGATTAATAAAGTGGTTGCGGAGCTGTGCAAATAAGATATTGTTTGTTGAATTGATGTACGCCGTAAGGGCAGTAAAGGCATCCGCTTGTGCGGGTGCCCTTTTTATAAATGACAAGAATAAAATATTATTGACAAAAATTACCAATAATGATATCGTATGATTATAAAATACATTTAATGGAAAGGAGAATAAGTATGTCAGTATTATCACAATATCTGGATGAGAACAGAGATAAGGCATACTCAATTGCGGCTGAGAATACAAATTATAATGCTGAGGGTAAGCCGGTTATTAAAGCTGGCGATGAGTGGCAGGATGAATTGGAATGGGATGAGAGGTTTGGTTTGTGGAATTTCCTTTAGAGGAAGATGTTTCGCAAATAATAAACAGACCTGTTATAGTGTTGGATGAGGATGTTTTAGGAGTTTTGAGTGTCAAAATTACAAAACATGAAGTGAGACAAAATGATCCATATGATATCCCTATTTTGCATTGGGGTGATGCAAATCTGAAACTTGCATCAACGGCAAGAGTTTCGAAAGTTATGTTGTTACCAGTAGAGAGTTTTATTTTCAAGATAGGTAGTTTACATAAAGATGATTTGTTGCGTATTGAGACAGCGTATGTAAAATTCTTGAATGAAAAGTAGTATAATCTATATTCAAATCTATTAATTCAAAAATCATTTATTTTCCCAAGAAAAATTGATATTAAGTTAGAAACAAAAAAAGATACTTCTCAGACGAGTCATGGTAATACAATCCCTCCTCCGACGCACGAAGCGTACCTTGATAATGTATCTTCTAAAGATATTATACCACAGAACTCAAAAAATACAGCCTCAAATAAATAGCTGCTGAAGAAGTTCAAAAGTAACATGGCTTAATCCTAATTGACAAGATTGTGTGCCAATTCGTCAAATTTTGACACAAAACTAAAAATTGGAATTTTGAGGGGCGAAACAGCATAGAATATAGTTAAATATACGCGCGGTTACATTTTGGTTACAAAACACAATGGTGTTAAAAAAGATATAACAAAACGTCTGTGAAAAGTAAATTTTGAACGAATTACAGGAATTGTTAGAAAACAAATTGCGGAAAAAAGGGTTTCTGCGCAATTTAAAGACTATTAAACGAAAAAGGTTAAAAATAGTAAAAACGACCTAGAAAACGCCAAAAAGAACAACGCTAAAATTCGGACAAAGCATTTGAAAATTTTTGTTATATGTGTATAATAAAATAAGATGTTTCGTAGCCATAGAGGTGTAATTGCACAAACGAGTATAGGCGTTTGGGCAGAGGTTGTGGTCGAAACTATATTTTTAAGGGAGGATATTATGAATATCAGAGTAAGAATTAACAAAATCATTTCTTGCATACTGGTTGCGGTCATGGTGATTTCATGCATGGGTAATGCGGCACCTGCGCTTGCTGAGGGCTTGGCGTCCTTAGAGGCTAATAATGTACCGGTAGTGTATGCAGGAGAAGAAACAACGACCGGGTCAGTACTTAAGTTTGACTTTGGTGCGGGAACAGTGGAGGAAGGATTTACAAAGGTTACAGCAACAACGATGTATTCTGCTGAGACAGGATACGGATTTGAAGTAACGAGTGGTTCCTTGCAAGATTGGACACCCGGTGGAACCGGTAACCTTATGAATGACTGTGTAAGATTGATGGCTAAATCAGTCGTTAATTTTACAATTGATCTTCTTCCGGGTATGTATGATATAAAAATCGGAACAGGTAGTTCAGGTAATTACTCTACTACTGTGGCATTTAAGAATGCTGCGGGTACGACTGTTTGCGACGGTTTTTCTTATACTGAAACTGCAACATATTACGAGGAAGAAAGAGAAGCTGTTGAAATAAGAGACGGTAAGCTTGTGGTTGAGATAACAGCAGGTGGTACTAGAGTTGCGCCTATCATGTACATAGAGCTTACTAAGCTTTATGAGGAAAGAACATGGGATTTTGGTGAGGCTGATCTTGATGTAAAGGGTGATGGCTTCGTAACAACAGATGCTGCAGATAAAGCAATAGGCGATACGGGATTTAAGGCTACTGTAGTAAGTAACGGTAATTGGAGTAATGCAGTTGTAAGAAACAATGAAAGTGCAAATAGTGGTTATTGGCCTTATACAAATCCTGCTGATAATGGATATTATCTTTTCCTTGGATCAGGTGGCGGAAAAGGAGAAGTAAGGGTAACCCTTGCATTGCCGGAAACAGTTCCTGCAGGCAAGGCAATAGACATTGAATTTGTCAAGTTGTATGGCTCTAATAAAGCGGGTACTAATAGAGGAACCGCAAATGCAGCACAAAGTATTATAATTGGGTCAACAGTAATAGATGTACAGAATGCATATGATTTTACGGAGTGGAATACTAAGACTATTGTGACTGATGCGGATGTGTCTGAAATTACAGTTAGTCTGTATTCATATGCAGCTATCGGTATCAAGAGCATCACGGCTCGTGAGACTACACCCGAGGATTTCAAAAAAGTAACTGTTAGTTTCGAAATGAACGGACACGGTGAGGAGCTTGAAGATGTTCAGGTTTCATTAGGTGGAATTGTAACGAAACCAGAAGTTGCTAAGGTTAACGGTTATGCGTTTATAGGTTGGTATGCGGATGCCGGACTTACAGAAGTATGGGACTTTGGCAAAGGCGTGGAAGAGGATATAACTCTTTATGCGAAGTGGATCGAAGTTCCGGCAGAGAGTATCTATTATCAGGCATTTAGTGATGAGAGTAGCAATGTATTTACATTCCCTATAGATAATACACATGGATATTATTTACAGTACGCGATTTCAGGACAGTCAGGAAGTCGTGGTGCTGAGTATAATTTTAGTAATGCAGATACATCTGCTTGCGCTATGTATGCATTGGAATTCGACGCTTTTATAAAGCCGGGTGACAATAGA
>JAZNXQ010000030.1:0-6881 GCA_045593945.1 Lachnospiraceae bacterium
AGTTATTTTCCTGTGGATTTGAAGTAGAAGAATTATATGAAGTAGGTAAGGACATCAGTAAGGTAGTAGTAGGTCATGTCCTTACATGTGAGGCTATTCCGGATACACACCTTCATGTTTGTCAGGTGGACTGTGGCGAACACGGAACCTTCCAGATTTGTTGTGGCGCAGACAACGTGCATACGGGCGGCAAGTTCCCGG
This sequence comes from Lachnospiraceae bacterium, assembly GCA_045593945.1. GTDB lineage: Bacteria > Bacillota > Clostridia > Lachnospirales > Lachnospiraceae > SIG300. The sequence goes on from JAZNXQ010000030.1 coordinate 202, forward strand.
CAGCACTTGTTGGAGCAAGCGTATATGCAACAGCAAAAGACCATAAGACAATTGAAGGCGTTATGACCATCGGAAAAGGTAAGCTTCGCGGATATGAGTCACACGGTATGCTTTGCTCAGGCGTTGAGCTTGGTGTAAGCGAGGATATGTATCCGGGTGCAGGCTACAACGGACTTCTTGTGCTTCCTGAGGATGCAGAGGTTGGCGCAGATGTTAAGCCGATTCTCGGTCTTGATGACTGGATTTTCGATATTTCAATTACTGCAAACCGTCCTGATTGCCAGAGTATTTACGGTATCGCGAGAGAAATCGCAGCAGTACTTGAAAAAGATTTAAAAGAGCCGGATTTAAGCTTCACAGAAGATGATGTAACAATCGACGGATTCAAGGTTACTGTTGATTGTCCCGAGCTTTGCCCGAGATACAGTGCTCATTTGGTTCATGATGTAAAAATCGCTGAGTCACCCGCATGGATGAAGCGCAGACTTGCACTTGTAGGTATCGGCGCAATTTCTAACGTGGTTGATATTACTAACTATATTTTAAAAGAGCTCGGACAGCCGATGCACGCATTTGATTATACAACCTTAGAGGGTGATGCAATCAACGTACGTCGTGCAACAGAGGGCGAAAAAATTGTTACTCTTGACGAGACAGAGATTACACTTACAACAGAAAACATGCTTATTTGTGACGGCAAGAAGCCTGTTGCACTCGCAGGTGTTATGGGCGGACTTAATTCGGAAATCCGCGAGACAACAAGCACAGTACTTTTTGAGTCTGCAAAATTTGCTCGTGACAACATCAGAAGAACATCAAGAGCAGTCGGTAAGTCTTCAGATTCAAGCGCACGTTATGCAAAGGGTGTTGATGAGTACGCAACAGTTATGGCACTTAAGAGAGCACTTCATTTAATCGAGGAGCTTGGTTGCGGTAAGGTTGCTAAGCTTCATGCAGATGTTAATACAGGCAACAGCGTTGAGCCTAAAGCTTTGACGGTAAGTATTGATAAAGTTAATAAGTGCCTCGGTATCGTAGTTTCGAACGACGATATTGTACGCATCATGAAGAATTTGAATCTTAACCCGACTATTGACGGAGATAATTTAACACTTCAGGTTCCCGCATATCGTGAGGATATCGAAGGATATCAGGATATTGCGGAAGAGGTTATCCGTATGTACGGTTACGAGCATATCGTACCGTCATTTATGCCGAGCGCTAAGGTTACCGTTGGTGGCGAGAACTTACAGCAGAAGACTGAGATGCGTCTTAAAAAAGCACTTTGTAGTGCAGGTGCACATGAGTGTATTCATTACTCATTCTTTGCGCCGTCAGACCTTGATTTGCTTAAACTTCCGGAGGATGCTCCCGAGCGTCATGCAATCCGCATCATGAACCCTATCAGTGAAGAACTTTCACTTATGAGAACAACACTTGCGGCATCCATGATTAACGCAGTTTCACGTAACCAGAAGAAAGGTAACTTAGAGGGCAGATTATTTGAAATTGCTAAGAAATTCATTCCGAAGGACCTTCCGCTTACCGAGTACCCGGATGAGCGTCAGACACTTTGCGTGGCTGTTTTCGGTGAAAAAGAATCTTTCTTCACATTGAAGGGAATTGCGGAAAAGGTTGCAGATACATTGCACATTAACTTCACATATGCTAATACAACCAAGACATTTTTACACCCGTTCCAGACAGCAAGCATTTCTTGCGAGGGTGTAGAAATCGGTTATCTCGGAAAACTTGCATATGATGTTGCAGAAGAGCAGGATCACCGTGTGCCCATGTACATCATGGAAATCGATTTGGAGCTCGTGTCACAGTGGTACGGCAAGAAGGCAGTATTTACACCACTTCCCAAGTTCGCAGAAGAGCAGCGTGACCTTGCAATCGTTGTTGATAAGAACGTAACCTGCGGTGAGATTGAAGAAAATATGAAGCAGGCTTGTAAATATATCACAAACATTAAGTTGTTTGATATCTACGAGGGGGCTCAGATTGCAGAGAACCAGAAGAGTATGGCATTTACGGTACTTTTCACTCCGAAGGACGAGCCGTTTACAACAGAGTCAGTAGATGCTTTCGTTAAGAAGATTCTTAAGACATTAAATAAAAACTTAGGTGCAGAATTGAGAAGCTAATATGGAAGAACAGCAGTTACTTAAATCAGATTTTTACTTTGATTTACCGGAAGAACTGATTGCACAGGACCCGTTAGAAGACAGAACCAGCTCGCGTCTGCTTGTGCTTAATAAGAGCACGGGCGACGTGGAGCATCACATTTTCCGTGATATCGTGGGCTATCTTAAAGAGGGTGACTGTCTTGTGCTTAACAATACCAAGGTTATTCCTGCGCGCCTTATGGGAGAGCGAGAGGGCACAGGTGCAGGCATAGAGGTTCTTTTGTTAAAACGTAAGGAAAACGATGTGTGGGAAACCTTGGTTAAGCCAGGTAAAAAGGCAAAGCCCGGCACGAAGATTATATTCGGGGACGGCTTGCTTACAGGCGAAGTAATCGAGGTTGTGGAAGAAGGCAACAGACTTATTAAGTTCAGCTACGAAGGGATTTTTGAGGAGATTCTTGATAAGCTCGGACAGATGCCACTGCCGCCGTACATTACACATCAGCTTAAAGATAAAAACAGATATCAGACGGTTTATGCCAAGCATGAGGGTTCGGCTGCCGCTCCGACGGCGGGACTTCATTTTACGACCGCTTTGCTAGAGGAGATTAAGGCAAAGGGAGTAGAAGTTGCATATGTTACGCTTCATGTAGGGCTCGGAACCTTCAGACCTGTTAAGGTGGATAATGTTCTTGAACATCACATGCATTCGGAATTCTATATGATAGAGAAGCAAGAGGCTGACAAGATTAATCGTGCAAAGGCCGCCGGACACCGTGTTATATCGGTCGGAACGACAAGCTGCCGTACTTTGGAGTCGGCAACGGGAGAGGACGGAATCTTAAAAGCAACTTCGGGTTGGACGGATATTTTTATCTATCCGGGCTACAAGTTTAAAATGATAGATGCGCTTATAACGAACTTCCATTTGCCGGAATCGACACTTCTTATGCTTGTGTCGGCTCTTGCGGGCAAGGATAAGGTTATGAAGGCGTATGAAGAGGCGATTGCCGAGAAATACAGGTTCTTCAGTTTTGGGGATGCTATGTTTATAAGTTAATATTATATTTGCAGTATTATAAGTCTGCCGGGAATTTGTTTTCAAGATGTTATATCCGTTGTTCGCTTGTTCCTCGTTACAGCAGTCCTTTTATTTCGGACTGAAGTCCGTCCTAAGAAGGACAGCTGTCTCGGAAATGCGTACAACTTGGATATAATCATCTTTTCAACAAATTTTCGGCAGACTTTTTCAAGATTGCAAATATGAAATATTATATAATTTGAAACCAAACATAAATTTTGACGAGATATATAGTGAAGACGTCTTTTTAAGAAAAAGGAGGTGAATTCCATGCAGGATGCAGAGATTGTGGAGCTCTACTGGAACAGGGATGAGTCAGCGATTACGGAGACGCAGAATAAGTACGAGAGATATCTTACGAAAATAGCATATAACGTGCTTGCGGACTTCGAGGACAGTAAGGAAAGTGTTAACGATACTTATCTGGCAGCATGGAATTCAATACCTCCGCACAGACCGAATGTTTTGTCCGTGTATCTTGGTAAACTGACCAGACGAATCTCGATTGATATTTTCCGCAGGCGTAACCGTGAGAAGAGAAAGGCATCCGAGTATGCTCTTTCACTTGAAGAACTGGGCGAGTGCGTTCCTACTCCTGATGGTCCGGAGGAGACCTTGGACAGTAAGCTGCTTGCAGACGCAATTAACCAATTTTTGCGCAGTATACCAGAGGATGCCAGAAATGCTTTTATCGGAAGATATTATTTTCTGGATCCGTTAAAGACAGTTGCAAGATATTGCGGCATGAGTGAAGCAAAGGCAAAAAGCCTTTTGTTCAGGACAAGATGTGGTCTTAAGGAGTATCTTAAGAAGGAGGGATTTGATGTATGAAGCAGGAACAAATTCATGATGCCCTGAATCTTTTGGATGAAGATATGATACAAGCAGTGGAGGAGCTGCGGGATAAATCGGAAACAAGAAAACCGTGGATGAAATATATGTCCCTTGCGGCGTGTTTGTGCGTGGTGATTCTCGGAGCGTTTGCGTGGCAACAGATTAGACAAAATTTTCCCGATAACGATAAGGTTGGCGATGCCGCTAATACTTACGGAAATGACGAGGACTTTGACGGTATGTTAGAAGGTGACGGACTTACGGGCGGACCAAGTCATGGGCTTGACGGAGAAGTTGCAGAAGGTGAGACCGGTGGCAACAATGACGGAGCAACGGCTGATTTTCCGGACGATGGGACGACCGATATTAATATCAACATAGGTGAAGTACCTTCGGTGCTTGTAAGAATCGATGCTTGGATGGAAGACGGTTTTGCGGGAGTTGTTGCAGGACTTGTGGACACAGATGTTTTTGATGTAGGCGCAGATATACAGGTGATTTTTGATGACAATATCAGTGTATGTATTCCTGTTGCCGGAGGCATGACATTTGAAACAGGAGCACCGGACAAAAATGATTTCCCTGTGGGTAGTATTGTTCGCGTGCAGTTTGTGAAATCTGAACAGGCAAGTGCGGGTACTGGTGATGCGACCGGGCATGCATGGACGATTGTTGCAGAAATGATTGAATTGTCGGATAAGAGTAATTAACAGGAGGGTGATTATTATGAAGATAAGAAAATTTAAGCGGTCTGTGGCGATAACAGTTGTTATAACCATGCTGTGTGCAAGCCTTGGATGTGGGGGTGTGGAGTTACAGGCAATTAGCCTTATGGATGGAATTGTTGCAAGAAATATCGAGACGGTGGCGGATATGAATAACGGTAATGTTGCAGTGACAGATTTCGCACTTGAGCTTTTTGAGGAGAGCATGGAGGCAGATAAAAATACACTTATTTCACCGCTGTCGGTGCTTTGTGCACTCGCAATGACGGCTAACGGTGCGGACGGCGAGACACTTAAGCAGATGGAAGAAGTGCTTGGAATGACTGCAGATGAGCTCAATCTGTATATTCACAGCTATATGGAGAATTTGCCGGAGGCTGAAAAATATAAGCTTAAGCTTGCCAATTCCATATGGTTTACGGATGATGAACGTTTTAAGGTAAATCAGGACTTTTTACAGACAAATGCTGATTATTACGGGGCAGATATCTACAAAGCGCCCTTTGATGATACTACACTTGAGGATATTAATAACTGGGTAAGCGATAATACGGACGAAATGATAGATAACATCTTGGACAAAATCCCTGAGGAAGCGGTAATGTATCTTGTTAATGCGCTTGCTTTTGAGGCTGAGTGGCAGGATATTTATTTGGATACACAGGTGCGCACAGGCAGATTTAAAACAGAGGACGGAACTGCAAAAAACGTGGAATTCATGTATTCGCAGGAGTATGTTTATCTTGAAGATGAAAATGCCACGGGTTTTATGAAATACTATAAAGACAGCAAGTATGCTTTTGTTGCATTGCTTCCGAACGAGGGAGTGAGTGTAAAGGACTATCTGGCAACGCTTACAGGAGAGAAGCTTGCAGATATGCTTGCAAATCACGATTATGCTGCGGTGAGTACGTCTATTCCGAAGTTCGAGACAGAGTATAAAATTGAAATGTCTGATGTTTTGAAGAGCCTGGGCATGACGGATGCATTCGATATGGCTGCTGCGGATTTCACTAAGCTCGGTGAATCGAGCGAAGGAAACATTTTTATAAACCGTGTGCTTCATAAGACTTTTATATCCGTGGGAGAGAAAGGAACAAAAGCGGGCGCGGCTACAGTTGTCGAAATGGCAGACGGGGCGATGGCTGTTGAACCGAAGAGCGTATACCTTGACAGACCGTTTGTGTATATGCTTGTTGACTGCGAAAACAATATTCCGTTCTTTATCGGAACAATGATGGATGTTGAATAAAAATTTGAAGAGACTGTCGTGCAGAAGCGACAGTCTTTTTTTATGAAAATAAAAATTTTGATTGAGATATTTTGGCAGACATGGTATTATAGTAAAGGACAGGGTTTATCCTGACAGAAACATATATGTTGGGGCAGGAGAAGGAGGATATATGGAGAAGGAAAAGAGACGTTCAAGACGTATGGATATCAGCGTAAGTATCCGATTAAAGCCTATTGAACCGGATGGAGAAATAAGGGACTATTTTGTGGATGTCATTAATGTATCAAGGGGCGGTATGGCATTCAAGAGTGCTGAGGAGCTCAAGATAGACAATTACTATGATACGCAGATTATTATCTGGACTAAGGAACGCATAGAGACGGTTGTTCGTATCGTAAGACGTGACGGAGATACATACGGTAGCGAATTTGTTGGTTTGTCTTCAGCAGATGAGATGAAGATTAATATTTATGAGATGTTTAATTATTCTGATGAAGAGTAATAATTTTTAGAAGCATAAGATGCCTCGGGCAGTAATACAATGTATTATTGTCCGGGGCGTTTTTTATTGTTACGGACTGTTGAAGTTATATAAAATACAGAGGAGACACGAAATGATGTCTGAATTGTGTGAATGTTGCAAAATGAATATAAAAAATATATTGTTAAAAATA
>JAZNXQ010000031.1:0-3080 GCA_045593945.1 Lachnospiraceae bacterium
CCGGTAAGGGAATGTGAACTTGTAGACGACTATATCTCTTATTCAGGCAAGGCCAAGAACGAGACTGATAAGCAGACTGTTTACCAAATCCCCGGCGACAACACTGATGAAGATAAAAACCATATTTTTTCGAAGACCTACAAGGTACAGGACTTGCTTGATACTGCACGAAGCTACGGCGTTTCGCTTACGACATTTCTGACTGCGGTTATGGCAGATTCCATCCTGCAACTTCAGAAGAAGCGTCCCGCACGCAAGAAGAATATAATTAAAATTCTTGTATCCGCGAACTTAAGAAAGAAGTTTGAAAGCAGTACTTTATATAACTTTTCGCTGTATGCGCTTCCGCATATCATTCCACGCGAGAAGGATTATAGTTTCAAAGAAATATTACAGCATTTTGCAACCCAGTTAAAAAGTCAGCTATCGGCGGAATACCTGCAAAATACTTTCACAATGAATACTAAGTATATGAACTGGTGGCTTTTTAAGATTATGCCTCTTCCGTTAAAGCATGCCATTCTCAAATTCGTATACCACCGCTACGGTGAACGTAATTCATGTATAAGCGTTTCCAATCTCGGCGAGGTTTCCTTCCCGAAGGAACTCAAACCTTATATTGACAAAATTTCGTGTATTTTAACACCAAGACGTAATGCACCTTATAATTGCGGACTTATCACATATAACGGACGTCTGCAAATTAATATTTCCCGCAAGGGTAAGGGTTGCGGGCTTGAAGAGATTTTCTATAATAAGCTTGAGGCATTAATGGCCGTTTAATAAAAAATAGATGTTTGTATTCTTTGTTCGCTTGCGTACAACATGAATTACAAACATCTATTTTTTATATCCAATAATGCTTCTTTATATATTTGTCAGTTCTTCGTACTGTCAGGCTTTAATATTATACACCTTCAGTGCGTTTTCGAAGGTCACTCTCTCGACTTCTTCGCGACTGATTCCTTTAAGTGCCGCTATAGCGTCTGCCACATAAGGCAGGTTAAGCGAGGAATTACGCTTGCCTCTGTTGGGCTCGGGTGAAAGGTACGGGCAGTCTGTCTCCAAAACGATTCGCTCAAGCGGGATATACTCAACTGCTTCTTTGAGCTTCTTGGAATTCTTAAAGGTAACGACACCACCAATTCCAAAGTAAAAATCCATCTCAAGGAATCTCTGCGCCATCTCCTTGGTGTAAGAATAGCAATGCACTATTCCGCCAATCTCCTCTGCTTTATACTCGCGCATAATCTCGTAAGTATCATTGGCCGCATCTCTGCTGTGGATGATTACAGGCTTCTTAACTTCCCTTGCAACTTCAAGCTGCTTTATAAACCACTTTTTCTGGATGTCTCGCTCCGGCTCGTCCCAATAATAATCAAGTCCGATTTCACCGACTGCAACAATCTTCGGTAACACCGCCACTGACTTAATCCACGCAAGCTTTTCCTCGTCAAGCTCCGCGCTGTCACTCGGATGTACACCAACCGCACCGTAGATAAACGGGTACTGCTCGGTAAGCTTTATCGTATTACGGGTCGTCGCAATATTGGCACCGACATTTACTATATGCGATATGCCGCCTGCCTGCATCGAGGCAAGCAGCTCATCGCGATCGCTGTCAAAAGCGTCATCATCATAATGTGCATGTGTGTCGAAAATCATTTTGTTTCTCCCTTTTTTCACTCAGCCATGCCTCAGCTCGAATCCGCGGCCTGCGGCCGCTACTCCTCGCTGTCGGGGCGTCCGCCCTATAGAGCCAACAAGCTAATGTCCTTCGCGAGCAAGCTCACAAGGCCATCAGCTTGCCGTCTCTGCATGGCTGACTGGTTACGCAATCTCCGCTCCGTTCGGCATATCCTTCTCAGGTGTCATAAGCGCCAAATCTCCGTTCTCGTTCTCTGCGCAAAGAAGCATACCCTCTGAGAGAACTCCGGCAAGTGTTGCGGGCTTTAAGTTTACAAGAACCATAACCTTCTTGCCTACCATCTCTTCTGCTGTGTAGTGTCCCTTGATTCCTGAAACAATCTGCTTTACACTGCTTCCGATTTTAACCTGTGAGCAAAGAAGCTTCTTGGATTTCTTAACTTCTTCGCAAGCGATGATTTCACCAACCTGGAACTGAAGCTTTGCAAAATCATCATATGAAATCTCGGGCTTTGCTTCGATATCGATACCGGGCTCCTCTTCCTTTACAGGCTCTGCAGCTGCGGCCTTCTTCTCTTCTACTTTTGCAAGAACTTCCGCAACGTCAAGACGTGCAAACAAAATCTCAGGTGCATCAGTAACCTTTGTTCCTGATACATATTTGCCAAACTCGGCAAGATCGTCAAAATCTCTTACCTGTGCATTTAACTGTGCAAAAATCTTCTCTGCTGTTGCAGGCATAAACGGTGCAAGAAGGTTTGCACCGATGCAGATACCTTCAACAAGGTTATATAAAACTGTTGCAAGTCTTCCCTGCTTAGCCTCGTCTTTTGCGAGTGCCCAAGGCATTGTCTCATCGATATATTTGTTGCAACGTTTGAAAAGGTTGAAAATCTCTGTGATTGCATCAGCAACACGAAGTTTCTCCATCTTCTCTTCAACTTTTGCTTTTGTTCCTGTAATTACAGATACAAAGTCTGCGTCAATGTCATCTGCTACGTTTTCATTCTTAACCACGCCGCCGAAATACTTGTTAGACATGGAGATTGTTCTGTTAACAAGATTACCGAGTGTATTGGCAAGGTCTGAGTTAACACGCTCTGTTACAAGCTCCCATGTGATAACACCATCGTTGTCAAAAGGCATCTCGTGAAGTACGAAATATCTTACGGCATCAACTCCGAACAAATCAACAAGGTCGTCTGCATAGATTACGTTACCCTTGGACTTACTCATCTTGCCGTCGCCCTGCAATAACCACGGATGTCCGAATACCTGCTTAGGAAGCGGTAAATCAAGTGCCATAAGCATAATCGGCCAATAAATAGTATGGAAACGTAAAATATCCTTACCAATTAAATGAACATCTGCCGGCCAATATTTATTATATAGCTCATCATTATTACCATCAACATCATATCCAAGTCCTGTAA
>JAZNXQ010000032.1:0-3142 GCA_045593945.1 Lachnospiraceae bacterium
TGCGGCGCTGTATGGTTATAAGGCGGGAGCATGGCTCGGTTTTGTGTTCAGTGTTGTTGTACTTATAACTGATGCAGCAGCATTTATGGCAATCAGTGTGCCTGGAACAATTATCACGGTAGTCCTTAAAGGAACTTTGGCAGGACTTGTAGCCGGACTTGTGTATCTTGCACTTGAGAAGAAGAACCGTTACATTGCGGTAATTCTTGCTTCAATAGTGTGTCCGATAGTTAATACGGGAATATTCCTTGCGGGATGTTATGTGTTCTTCCTTGATACAATTAAGGGATGGGCAGCTGCGGCAGGATATGCTTCGGCAGGAGCGTACATAATACTTGTTATGGTAGGTGTGAATTTCTTAATCGAACTTGGTGTTAATATTGTACTTAACTCTGCGATTGTGCAGATTATTAAAATCGGTAAAAAGAATTAATGATACGAAGCGGCTTGCAGATTATGCAGGTCGCTTTTTATATGGTAAAACTGCTAAAAAAACATACGCTTCATATATTACAAAATTACCAAAAATTTATGAGGCAGAGAGTTTTTACTTACCGATTTTTCCGTAAAATGATAAAATTGTATTGTATCGGAAATAAAAATGTTTAAGAAACAACAAGGTTTTATCGGTTATGGAAAGGTAAGGTTATTTTGATGTTTGAAATTGGTGATTATGTAGTAAAAGCCAACAGTGGGATTTGTAAAATTGAGGAGATGGGACGTCCGGATATTCCTTCAATCAGCAAAGATAAGTTGTATTTTATTTTGGTTCCGATTGAAGAGACCAAGACAAAGCTTTATGTATCGGTTGATAAGGCGGAGGAAAGTTTGCGAAAAGTTATAACGGAGAAAGAAGCCTGGGAGATTATTAATGAGATTCCGACGGTAAAAGAAGCGTGGATTACCGATGACAGACAAAGAGAACAGAAATATAAGGCTGCAATTCAAAGCGGGGATCTTAAGGAACTCATCAGTATTATCAAGAGCATGTATTCCAGAAGACAGCAAAGAATTGCGGCAGGGAAGAAGAGCACTTCCGTGGATGAGCATTTTTTCAAACTTGCCGAGAATTACTTGTATACGGAGCTTGCTTTTGCGATAGGTGAGAAAAAAGAGAATATGAAAGACATTATTACCCAAAAGATTGATAGTGTGATAGCGGAGTAAAACAATAGATGCAGATGAAGGAAATGAGAACGTATAGTTTTTCATTTCCTTTTTTGATTATTTGTTGATGAATGTCTCAGAATTTGTATATAAAAATTGTAAGAAGTGTGGTATACTATGAGCAGTATGCAAAATAGGCGAAGCGTATTTGTTTTATTAATGAGGTCATAAATGCAAAAGAAGCTTTTACATAAAGAAAAACTTAATATGATAGCAGTTATTCTTACACTTGCATGGCCGACCATGCTTGAACAGCTGATGCAGACAGCAGTGCAGTATATAGATACTGCCATGGTCGGTTCGCTCGGAACGCAGGCGACAGCAGCGGTCGGTGCTACAACTACCGTGAACTGGCTTATAGGAAGTACGGTTTCGGCAGTCAGTGTAGGCTTTCTTGCATATATTGCGAAAGCACTTGGTGCAGGTGATGATAAGGGGGCCAAGAGAGCTGTATCGCAGGCAGTACTTGCGGTACTTGTTACAGGCGTATTTTTCACTGTGATTACGCTGGCTTTAAGCGGAGTGATTCCGGTGTGGATGCAGGTAGATGAGAATATCAGGGAACTTGCGTCAAAGTATTTCTTTATATTGTATCTTCCCATGCTTCCCAGGGCGGCAAGTATCATATTCGGAACGGTACTTCGTGCGGCAGGAGATACCAAGACGCCTATGAAGGTTGGTGTGCTTGTTAATATCGTTAATGTTGTGCTTAATTTCCTGCTTATATATCCGACAAGGGAAATGACACTTTTTTCAAAGAGTTTCACTATGATTGGTGCAGGACTCGGAGTAATCGGTGCGGCAATTGCGAGTGCAATAGCATTTACGGTTGGCGGTGCATGTATTACGATAGTTTTATGGAGACATAAGCTTGTATCACCAAAAGGACAGAGTATTAAGCCTGACAGGGATATCTTAGAACCCTGTCTTAAGGTGGCACTCCCCAATATGCTTCAGCGTTTCGGAACATCGCTCGGATACGTAGCTTTTGCATCGATGATTAATTCAATCGGAGAGGTTGCGACGGCAGCACATACGATTGCCAATACTGTTGAGTCGGCATTCTATATTCCGGGATACGGTATGCAGACAGCGGCGGCAACTCTTGCCGGTAATGCTTACGGTGCCAATGACAGGAAACGTATGAAGAATTTGGCATCAATGTTTATTCCGATAGAGATAGGACTTATGATTATATCGGGCGCAAGTCTTTTTATATTTGCTCCGGCGCTTATGAATATTTTTTCTGACAGCAGTGAAGTAATAGGACTTGGTACAACTGTGCTTAGGATGGTGGCGGTGTCAGAGCCGTTTTACGGATTTTCAATAATTATTGAAGGTATGATGCAGGGTGTCGGCAAGACAAGAGCACCGTTTGTATATAATATCATCGGTATGTGGCTTGTGCGTATCGTAGGTACGTTTATCTGCACACAGATGTTGGGGTACGGTCTTGTATCTGCATGGGCATGCATGATTTTGCACAATTTACTTTTGTTCGTGCTGTTTTTGATATGCTTTGTGCGAGGCAAATGGAATCCGCTTAAGGAATCGAACGAATAAAATGATGGAGTGAAGCAATGATAAAGAATATTGTTTTAGATATGGGAAACGTCCTTTTGGAGTTTAACCCCAATGTAATCATCGATAAAACTTGTGATACCGAAGAGGAAAAGGCGATTATTCTAAAAGAACTTTTCTTTGGTGAGGAATGGATTATGGGGGATTACGGAACCATAACCAATGCAGAGCGTTTTGAACTTATAAGTAAAAGGGTTCCGGAACATTTGCACGATAAGCTTAGAGAGTGCGTTAATAACTGGGATATCTGCATGAAGCCGATAGCGGGGGCGCAAGAGTTCTGCAAGAATGTAAAAGATAAGGGTTATAATGTGTATGTGCTATCTAACGCCTGCAACAAATTCCATGAGTATTTTCCGCGAAATTATGATGTGGATTTTTTTGACGGAATTAT
>JAZNXQ010000033.1:0-9566 GCA_045593945.1 Lachnospiraceae bacterium
ACACAGCAGAACTGTAATGCTGTTGAACATGTATCTGCAGCTACTCAGGAAAATAGTGCAGGAACGGCAAGCCTTGCAGAAATTGTAGGCCAGATAAAAGATCTTTCAGAGCAGTTAAAAAAGGTAATGGGAGAATAAAAATATAGGGCGTCGCAATTGCGACGCCCTTATTTTGTCTGCGAATTAATTATCTGATACCGTAATGCTCGATAACGTAATCCATATCCTTGTCGCCTCTTCCTGAGAGATTGATAAGGATTGAACCTTTGCCCATTTCCTTAGCAAGCTTCATTGCGTAAGCAACTGCGTGTGAACTCTCGATTGCAGGGATTATACCTTCAAGTCTTGAAAGAGTGAAGAATGCATCGATTGTTTCGTCATCGTTTACGACATCGTATTTAATACGGCCAAGGTCGTGAAGGAAAGCATGCTCGGGACCTGATGAAGGATAATCAAGACCGCTTGCAACTGAGTAAACAGGAGCGGGTTCGCCGTTAGCGTCCTTAAGCATAATACTGTTGAAACCGTGCATAATACCTTCTGTACCGTATTTAAGGCTTGCTGCATGATCTCCGAGAGTCGGGCCTTTGCCGAGAGGCTCTACGCCGTAAATTTCAACAGGGTCATTTAAGAATCCTGAGAAAATACCCATCGCGTTGGAACCGCCTCCTACACATGCTACAACAGCATCCGGAAGCTCACCTGTAAGCTGTAAGAACTGCTCTCTTGCTTCAATACCGATAACGCTCTGGAAATCACGAACCATCATAGGGAACGGATGCGGTCCGAGAACGGAACCGATGCAATAAATACAATTCTGATAATCTTTAATGTAAGCATCGAAAGCAGCGTCAACAGCCTCTTTAAGAGTTGCAAGACCGTGAGTTACTTCGATTACGTTAGCTCCAAGAATCTTCATTCTTGCTACGTTGGGAGCCTGTTTCTTAATATCAACAGAGCCCATATAAATATCACATTCCAAACCGAAATATGCGGCAGCGGTTGCAAGAGCAACACCATGCTGACCTGCACCTGTCTCTGCGATTACCTTTTTCTTGCCCATGAATTTAGCAAGGAGTGCTTCACCCATACAGTGATTGAGTTTATGAGCACCTGTGTGGTTCAAATCCTCTCTCTTTACATAGAGCTGAACGTTACCGAGCTTGCCGGAAAGACGCTCAAGGTAAGAAATAGGAGTGGGTCTGCCCTGGAATTCTTTGCGGATTCTTCGAAGCTCGCTGATAAATTTGCTGGACTTACAAATTGTGAAGTAAGCCTCTGTAATCTCTTCCATAGCCTTCTTTAAATCGTCCGAAACATAAGCTCCACCGTATTTGCCGAAAAAGCCATTAGCGTCCGGGTAGTGTTTAAAATAAGTGTCAAAATCAATTCCGTTGTAAATCATAATATTACCTCCGTATAATAAAATAGTAGTTTGTTCTGTCGTGACATATAAAAACGCCCTTGACAGAGTAAGTAATCTGTCAAGGACGAATAAAAAACGATTTATCCGCGGTGCCACCTTGAATTCACGGAAAGTTCCGTGCGCTTTAGCAGGATACCGACATATCCCCGGCAACTTACGTATGCCGACACGTTACAGAATACTCTGCGTAAGTACGCATTTGACTGTACCCTCAGCGGTCCATTTGACAAATTGTTTCACACCTGATTCTCAGCAACACAGGCTCTCTGTAATGGCATCATTGCCGTTATCTCCGCGTCAACGGTTTACTTTATTAAGTTAATATGTATTTTAATCATATTGAAAAGGATTGTCAAGAGGGAGTTGAAAATTTATTGAGGAATAGGATAAATTATGATATAATATATTATTATTTGTGCAAAAGGTTAAATGAGGACAACATATGAAAAAACGAACTGTATTGGTGTTAATTTTCAATTTAATATTAATAATGTTGTGTTCCTGTAATGCTTTAAATAAACGCTCTATAACAGAGGTGACGGAACAAGTAGTAACCACGCAACAACATGAAACGGTGGAAACTGATATTACGCCACAGTCGGTTGAAACAGCAGAGCAGGTTGAAGCAACACAATTGCAGTCTGTTACAGAAACGACAGAAGAAGTCACAACTTCGTCGGAAACTACTGCTATGCATGTTCATGAGTATTCGGAAACAGTGGCTCGTGAGGCCGGTTGCACGGTTGACGGAGAACTTGTAAGGAGTTGCAAGGAATGTGGTAATACAGTTACGGAAGCTATTCCTGCCGTGGGTAAACATAGTTGGGATAAAGGGAAGGTGACGATTAAGGCAACTTGCGCACAGGAAGGAACAAGGGAATATATTTGTACTGTGTGCGGTAGCACGAAGACAGAGTCGATATCTAAGACGGACAAACATTCATGGGATGCAGGCAAAGTTTCGCTTGAACCTACTGTGACAGATGAGGGAATACGCACTTATACTTGCAGTGTTTGTTTGGATGCTACAAAGACTGAGACTATAGAAAAGATTGCTGTTAATCATACATATGAAGTAGATTTGCACCATCTTAAAACTACCAATAACCCTAATAATTACGTGGATTTTCAAATCAATGGTAACATTCTTACTGTAAGCGGCAAAATAATTCAGGAGTATTTGGAATCAGTATGGGTTCGCTGCGATGGAATAGGAACTCCCGTAAATGTTGTAAGTGGTGAGTTTTTTTCGGTGGACATATCGCTTGAAGGAGTTAAGGACAAGGCTGATATATCGGTTTATACTAAGGTTAGGGGCGACGAATATTACTGGAGTTATATATGGGATTGCGTATTTGTAGAATATTTTGAGGGAAAATACAGAATAGCGAAGTCGCTTGTGCTTGAGCATAACCTTGAAATGGTTTCAAAGTGGATAGACCCGATTGAGTGCACGGCCGGTGAGGTATCAACACAACTTAGACAACTGTCAAAAGAGATAGTTGGAGATGAAAAGGATGAGTATAAAAAGTTATATTTAATTAATAAGTGGATTGCGGAAAATATCTGTTATGATTACGATTATTATTACAACAGTGATAATAAAATTTATTATTCTGCTGATGATGTATATGAGCAACGACGTTCTGTATGTGAGGGGTATGCCAATCTTCAAAAAGCATTGATTCAAGCGCAGGGTATTCCGTGTATTAAGGTAGTGACATATTCGGTAGGAGTAGATACCATCGGATATTTTGATGAAAGTAATTATCAGGTGACTAAAGGTAATCATGCACATGTTGAGGCATATGTTAATGGTCGCTGGGTAATCATGGATGCCACATGGGATTCAAACAACAAGTATGAGAATGGGGTCTATACATATAAGGCGCCGGCTTTCAAATATTTTGATGTTACGATAGAGTATTTTTCATATACGCATAAGTTAATAAAACGTAATTAAGAGAAATGTTAATTATATAAAATATTTATTATAAAAAGGAGAAAAATTATGCCATTTATTGATTCAAAAATTACGGGAGCGGTATCACAGGAGAAAAAAAGTATTATTAAGAGCGAACTTGGGAAGACCATGGCCATGATTGGTAAGCCTGAGAATTTTCTTATGATAGGATTTGAAGATAACTATGATTTGTATATGGGTGGTAAGCAGCTTGACAAGGGGGCATATGTTTCTGTAAGTTTGCTTGGAGCAGCATCAAAGGCTGCTTATGAGAATATGACGGCAAAGATTTGTGAGATATATGAGAAGGAACTTGGAATTCCCGGTAATGCTGTATATGTAACGTATCATGAAATTAAGGATTGGGGTTGGAATGGCAATAATTTTTAACAGGCGCGAGGGATTAATCTGTTAAAAAATAAGATTGCAGGAAGGTGTCAGATATGGATAAAGAGATTAAACAGGTAATTGAACAGGTAGAAGAAATAGAGGAAGTTACGGAAACAATGGCAGATTATGAGAAGGAGTTAGAGGCCTCATTTCGTAAAATTTCCGAAGGAGATATTATATCAGGAACAGTTATTAATGTTGATGAAGAAGGCGTTATTCTTGATTTGCGTTATTACACTCAGGGTGTGATTAGGGCAGAGGATATGAGTGATGATCCGGCGTTTTTTATACTTAATGACGTAAAAGTAGGAGATGTTATTGAAGCTACGGTTGTAAGAACAGACGACGGTCATGGTAATATTCTTCTTTCAAAAAAAGAGGCAAATCATGTACTTGCATGGGATGTTCTCAAAGGTTATATGGATGAGAATAAGGATTTGACAGTTAAAATAAACGATGTAACAAATGGTGGAGCAATCTGCTATGTTGAGGGGATAAGAGGTTTTATTCCTGCATCGCAGCTTGCACTTGATTATGTAGAGGATGTAAGCGAGTGGAAGGGCAAAACAGTAAAGGTGCGCGTAATTACAGTCGATGAAGCGCAGGAGAAGCTTGTACTTTCTGCTAAAGTAATTCTTAAAGAAGAAGCAGCACAGGTACATGCCCACAAGGTTGCCATGATAATTCCGGGAACAGTACTTGAGGGTGTTGTTGAGAGCCTTACAGCATACGGTGCATTTGTTAATATCGGGGATGGATTGAGCGGTCTTGTTCATGTATCGCAGATTAGTCAGAAGAGGATTAGAAAGCCTTCTGAAGTTTTACATGTTGGGGATAAAGTAAAGGCGAAGGTGCTTAATACCAATGACGGTAAGATTTCCCTCAGTATGAAGGCTCTTGTTGAGGATATGGAAGCCGAAGAAGTAGAAGAGTTTAATTTTGAGTCTGAAGGCGAAGCAACAACAAGCCTCGGAAGTCTTTTTGCTAATATCAAGCTTGACCTGTAAGTGTGAGGAATTTGAATAGAAATATTGTTAGAATGAGGTCATAATGAAAGGTATAATTAAAACCAAGATGCTGCAAAAATATTTTGTTAAATTTGCAGTGAGAATTTTTATTTTTATTGCAGTGCTTGTTTTGTACATAAAAGATAAAAATCTTATGTATGAACTTATGACACAACCGGTAGGCATGGGAATAACGGCAGTGCATGTACTATGGGCAATATTTATGATTATGATGCTCAGACATATTTTCCCGATTGAGAAATTGTCAATGGCATTCCGTAAAGCAGATAAGAAGGAGTACGTTGAAA
Organism: Lachnospiraceae bacterium; assembly: GCA_045593945.1. GTDB lineage: Bacteria > Bacillota > Clostridia > Lachnospirales > Lachnospiraceae > SIG300. Next base: position 5,095 of record JAZNXQ010000033.1, read on the forward strand.
AAGAGAATTATTCCGAATTGGAGCTTCTTAAGTATGTTCAGAACCAAAATGTGAAAGCATGGATAGTAATGCTTGTATGGCTAAGCTTTAATGCAATATTCGGAATATTGTATCTTTTGAAAATAATCGGTGATGTGGACCTTTTAATGCTTTCGGTGTTTTACTTTTTAAGCGATTATATATGTATCCTGATTTTTTGTCCGTTTCAGTCAATGATAATGAAGAACAGATGTTGTGTTAACTGCAGGATATATGAGTGGGGACATTTTATGATGTTTACTCCGATGCTTTTTATCAGGAACTTTTTTAGCTGGAGTTTGTTTTTTACATCATGCGTGGTTGTTCTCAGATGGGAAATCATATACGCCAAGCATCCGGAACGTTTTTGGGATGGTTCCAACAGAAAGCTTAGGTGCGATTCGTGTGAAGATAAGATTTGTCAGGTGAAAGGAATGTTGAAAAAAGATAAATAGTTTAATATTGACTATACAACAATGCGACGCGGTTGAAAATTTTATTTCAATCGCGTTGTTTCTATTTACGAATTAAGAATTTTATGTTATAATTTGTTGTGGAGTGTCGATTAATGTACTCGGGAGTAGAATTGGTTATGAAATACACTAAAAAGTTATGTGTAATTACACTACTTATGTCCGTATTTTTAATATCGAGAATTAGTACAATAACCGCTGCGAAGTCTACAGAGGTTATTAAAGTCGGCTATTTTGAAAGCGGAGATTTTATTAAGGAGAATGATGGCGTTTTTTCGGGATACTGTGTAGATTATCTTGAAGAACTGGCTAAGCATACAGGTTGGAAATATGAATATGTATACTGTACATGGGAGGAATGTCTTGATAAGGTTGAGAACGGTGAAATTGATTTTATGTGTACAGTGCAGTATACAGAAGATAGAGCCGAGCGTTTTGTATTTTCCAAAGAAGAAATAGGTACGGAGCATTGCCTTATATATGCGAGAACAGATGCAGATATATATTACGGAGATTATGAAAGCATGGACGGGGCAAGAACAGCCATGTTACCTGACACTGTTTTTGATGAAGAATTGTTGGATTTGACAGAGCAAAAAGGTGTGACACTGAAGCCTGTATATTGCGGTTCGATAGAAGAGATTAAAGAAGCATTGGCTTCGGGAGAAGTTGAGCTTGCCGTAATCGGCAGTATGTTCGGATATAATGATGCTAAGATAGTGGCGAGAAATGACGGACAACCGTATTACTGCATTACAGGTAAGAATAATGCGGCGCTTATGGAGCAGTTTGATGAGGCTGTAAGGGAAATGAAGGTTTCAAACCCTGGTTTTGAGTCGAGGTTGTATCAGAAGTATTACGGAAGCAATAAGATTTCATCTGTGCCACTTTTTACGAGAGAACAGCATGATTTTATCGAGAGTAACAAAGCGGTTGTTATTAAGCTTGGTGCAGATTCGCGCCCGTTGTGTTATGAAGAAGATGGTGTGGTTAAAGGTGTTTTTCCGGAAGTTCTGAGATTGATTTCTGAAAAGAGCGGTCTTAATATTGTAATAGAGGAAATATCTAAAAACGAACTTGATAATATTACTGATTCTATTTGTAAAGAAGGCTTTGTAACGTTAAGAGCAAAACGTGTACTCGAATATAGAGGCCTTGATGAGTCACTTATAAGCAGTGATCCCATAGTAGAGACAGAGCTTTCATATGTAAGACGTAGGGAAAATGTTGGAGATGCTGAGAGAGATGATTATGTATTTGCAATAACTAAGGAGATGGCATATTATCTTCCGGGAATTCTTTCACAGGAAAGTGAAAATTACGAAGTTAAATACTACGACAGTCTGAATGAGTGTTTGAAGGCTGTAGTTGATAAAGAAGCGGATATAGCAATACAGGATTCATATCTTGTAAACTATATGTTGCAGAGCTCTGAATATAGTGACAAGCTCGTAGAGGTATATGGTAATGAAGTGAAAAACGGAATGTGCGTCATTGCTTCAGAAGATGACAGAGTGCTTGTTGATATTATCAATATGACAATAGACTATATAACAGAGGATGAATTAAAGGAAGTTATTGATATTGTGGTCAAAGGAAGTCCTTATAAGATGACTCTTAAGGACGTGATATATGAGCATGGTGTATTGCTTGCTATTATAGTCGGCGGTATTGTGGTAAGTGGAGTAATATATACATGGCTCATAAGACGAATGGCAAATCTTAAAGTTCGAAAGAAAGAATACGAGCTTTTGCAGAAGAAGGTACAGCAGGATCAATTGACAGGTGTTTTTAATAAAGCATATTTTTATGAAAAAGCAGCAGGAATGATAGAAGCATCCAATGAAAATATGTGTATTGTAATGGTAGATATAGTTAACTTTAAAGTAATTAACGAATTATATGGTATAGAGCAGGGCGATAAGCTTTTGAAATATATTGCTGAGCAGTTTAATGAGACAGTGAAGAAACTAGGCGGAATTGTTTCAAGATTTAATGCGGATCATTTCTATGTATGTATTAGGCGAGCAGCAGTAAACGAAGAAAATTTCATAAGAAAGTTTAGAAGGACGCCTGTTGATAATATTGATGTTAGTGTTTTGTATGGTGTTTATACTGTAAGCGATAAGAATGTGCCGATTAATATTATGTGCGACAGAGCCAATATGGCTGCACACGATGCACAGGAGAAAAAAGTCGGCGGATATATTATTTATTATAGTGATGAAGAGCGCAGTAAGCTTCATAAGAAGAAAGAAATTGAAGAGGACATGGAAAAGGCGCTTGAGAATAATCAGTTCCATGTTTTCATTCAGCCCAAATATGATGTTGTTGATAATCATATTGTTGGTGGCGAGGCATTGGCGCGTTGGATACATCCTGACAAAGGAATGATATCACCGGGTGAATTTATTCCGATATTTGAGACCAATGGTTTTATCAGATTCCTGGATTATTGTATTTGGGAAGAAACCTGTAAATTCATTGTAGATTGTAAGAAAAATAATCTTAAGAGCTATCCTATTTCGATAAATGTATCAAGAATTCATTTTTACAGTAAGGAGCTTAAACATAAGCTTACAGAGCTTTTGGAAAAATATGAATTAGATGCGTCAGAACTTGAAATTGAGATAACGGAGTCCGTATATGTTGAAGATGCGGAGCTTATTAATAAGAGGATTACAGAGCTTCAGCAGTTGGGCTTTAAGATTGCAATGGATGATTTCGGAAGCGGGTATTCGTCACTTAACATGCTTAAGGAGATTCCGCTTGACATTCTTAAGATGGATCTTAAATTCCTTGACAGTTCCGATAATGTCTCTAAGAGTCATAAAATTCTCGGAGCGCTTATTCAGCTTGCGAAGAGTCTTGAGTTAAAGGTTGTTGTTGAAGGAGTAGAGACTGAAGAACAGGTAGAATTCTTAAAAGGCATGGGTAAGATGGGAGCTCAAGGGTATTATTATTCGAGGCCACTCCCTGTGGAGGACTACAAGAAATTGCTTGAGGCAGTTTAAAGTAGACTGGTGTTGATATTAAAAAAATGGTCTTATGAACCGACCATCCAAAGTTAGGTCAAAATCTAACTGTGGGGTGGTCGGTTTTTTTGTGTCAAAAAATTTACTCAGAGGGGACTTGACAAAATGGTTTATATGCTGTAAACTGAAAATGATTTACAACATGTAAACCAGAAGGAGTGATACATATGAGTGAACTACAACTTGGCGTAATAGAAGCGCGTTTTGCGGATATTATCTGGCAGAATGAACCGATTGCATCTTCGGAACTTGTACGTTTGAGTGAAGAGGTACTTAAGTGGAAGAAATCGACGACATTTACAGTGCTTAGAAGACTTTGTGAGAAAGGCATATTTAAGAATGATAAGAGTATGGTTACATCCTTGATTTCTAAGGAGGAGTTTTATTCTTTGCAGAGTAAGAGGTTTGTTGAGGAGACTTTTGACGGTTCATTGCCGGCATTTCTTGCTGCGTTTACTTCAAAAAAGAAGCTTTCACAGGAGGAAGTGGAGTATCTTAGGCGTATGGTTGCAGAGTATGAGGAGGAGTAGGAATGGAACTCTTGTTTCTAAAGCTTGTTAATATGAGCATTGTGGCAAGTTGGGTAGTACTTGCGGTTATTTTGTTTAGGCTGCTTTTAAAAAAGGCACCAAAATATATAAGATGTCTTATGTGGACGCTTGTTGGCGTTAGGTTAATTTGCCCGTTCTCTTTTAAGAGTAACTTAAGTCTTATTCCAAGTGCGGAAGTTTTACCGGGGGATGTGCTTTCGGGGCCTCAATTTGTTATAAATACAGGGCTGGGTGCGGTTGACAGCAGAATTAATGCTCACATAGGAGACAGATATTTTGAAGGTGTCACTGTGCCGACCGGTAGTGGTTCTTAGTCTATGCAGATTTTATCCTGTGTTTGGCTTGCAGGCATGCTTGTGATGCTTTCATGTACGGTTATCAGTTATATCCGCACG
>JAZNXQ010000034.1:0-4422 GCA_045593945.1 Lachnospiraceae bacterium
TAAAAGAGACGGCAGCGCATACACCATGTTCTACGGTGAGACTGCGCAGAATGACAGACTGTTTTCGCTTGTTACATCAGTTGCAAGGGGTAAGGGATATATTGCCGTGGCAGGAATTGATTTTACACAGAATCCTTTTTGCACATACAAGGGTAACAGTACGGTATTTGTCAATGTTATCAAGACTTTAATCGGTCAGAAGGTATTAAAAGAAGCCAATGAATATACCGTTGATTATTACTATGACAACAATTATGATTACAATATCCGCAATACGGTTGATATGTCGGCATCTGCATCCGCACCGCCAGTGCTTTTATATGTACTTATAATCGGTGCGTATCTTGTACTTTGTCTTGTAGTATTCTTTATACTCAAGAAAAAGAAGAAAAATATGTTGCTTTGGGTAGTTCAGTCAGTAATGGCGGTTGCGTTTGCATTTATTATATATCTTGTAGGCTTTACTACGCGAATCGTAAAGCCGGAGCTTAACGTGGTTACGCTTACTCAGGTTGAAGGTAACTATGAGAGCGTAACATCATATGCGACAGTTACAATGCCCAAGAACAAGAATTACAAGGTAAAGTTTTCAAACAGATACAGCATGGAACTTTCTTCGCTTGAACGTAATTACTATTACGGTAATTCACAGAATAAAAATCTTGATTCGTATTATCTCGGTATTCATAATGGTCTTGATTTTACGGAAGTTGAATTATGTAACAGACAGTCGCTTGCGACAGAATCATTTAAGCTTAACAAATCAGAGTATATCACTGGTGGTTTTGTTATGAATTTGAGTGAATCTTCAAACGGTGAACTCAGGGGAACTGTTACCAATAATTATGGTAAGAAGATAGAGAATGCATTTATATATTACAATCAGAAAATGTTTGTGCTCGGTGATATGGCTGACGGTGCAACTGTTGAGATTACAGGGGATACTCCAAGCTTCTATTCAGACAGGTATTATCATTACTATAACGGAATGGAAGAAGGAGAACGATTGGTTTTCGGTGATGAAAATAATGCGCTTAAGATTACTCTTTTCGGAGACAGTACACGTGAGGGTAAGCGTGAGCAGATGAAGAGAGTTTTTCTTGATTATGCAAGAGAGCGTCTGATTCGTGATATGGATTATATGGGCAACTATTATTACAATAATTACTATCCCGGTGCTATTTTGTTCGGCTTCCCGTCCGACTCAGAGAACAGGTCGGTACAGTCAGATGACGGAATGCAGGAGAGCATTTTCGAGATGGTTTATACAAAGTACGGTGCCCAGAATATAGAGGGTTCCACGGTTATGGAAGAAATCAAAGACGTGGATATGTACGAGTACAAGTATTATGTAAATTAACAGTGAGGGGAAAAGAATGCTTACTATAACGAATTTAAATAAAACATATGGCAATTTCAGAGCACTCAATAATGTTAATCTTCACATAGATAAGGGAGAATTGTTCGGATTTGTAGGTGCCAACGGTGCCGGTAAGACCACGACCATGAAGATATGTGTGGGTCTTCTCAATCCGGACAGTGGAGAAGTAATTATTGATGGTCAGGAAGTTCTTAAAAATAACAGGGAATTAAAGAGTAAAGTTGGATATATGCCGGACTTTTTCGGTGTGTATGAGAACCTTACAGCGATGGAATATATGCGCTTTTTTGCATCGGCGGCAGGAATTTACGGACACGATGCCGAGATGCTTTGCGGAGAGCTTTTGGAGCTTGTGGATTTAAGTCACAAGCATGACGCTGACGTTAACGGTCTTTCACGAGGCATGAAGCAGAGACTTTGTCTTGCACGTGCACTTGTGCATAATCCGGAACTTTTGTTCCTTGATGAGCCGGCATCGGGACTTGACCCGAAGGCGAGATTTGAGCTTAAAGAGATTCTTAAGAATCTTTGCTCAATGGGTAAAACAATTGTAATCAGTTCACACATTTTGCCGGAGCTTGCGGAGATGTGTACCTCTGTCGGAATCATCAATCACGGTGAAATGAAGATGCAGGGAAGCATCGACGAGATACAAAAGAAAATGTCTATATCGGCACCCATTGCACTCGCTGTTGCGGGCAGAGAAGAGGATGCCGCAAGAATACTTAGGGAGCTTCCTATAACACAGAGTGTTGAGATATTGAGTGGCGGCAAGCTTCAGATTAATTCAATGGGTGGCGAGCAGGACGATATTCATATGCTTAAGCAACTCGTACTGGCGGATATCCCGGTACTCTCTTTTACAAGACAGGAGAGCAGTCTTGAGAATATTTTCCTCCAGGTTATGGGAGAAGAGGAAAAGATTAAGGAAGGGGAGCAGATATAATGAAATTACCTAAAATGAATGCTGTGCTTTTTAAGGATATGCAACAGCAGGTTAAAAAGGCAAGAATATCGGTAATTATTTTTATAGTAAATATTATATTATTTATAGTTGCGGCAGTGACCCTGCTTGCAATATCATCAAATTATTTGGCTCACAGTGCGATTAATAACAGAGTTTTGATAGATCTTTTTCTCGGACTTATCTGTACAGAGTCCGTGCTTATAGGTATTATGGTTCCGTCCTTTACAGCAGGTACGATATCCGGTGAGAGAGAAAGACAGACAATGGATGTACTTCTTACAACGAAGATGACACCTTGGGAGATAGTTAAGGGCAAATACTGGTCATCAATTATGCAAATGTTGCTTTTGCTTGTATCGGGACTTCCGATATTTGCGCTTGTGTTTGTATACGGTGGTATATCATTTTTTCAGGTACTTCTCGTAATCGGAGTTGTTATTACAAGCCTTATGTTTTTTGCAAGTATAGGCGTATATTTTTCAGCAGTAATGAAGAAAACAGGTGGCGCGACGGTCCTTACATTCATCATGATGCTTATGTATATGTTCGGAACAATGTTAGTTGTTCTTATAGCATTTGCGATTGTAGAGTCATATAACAGCTATTGTTATTACACGTTGCAGTCGATACCTACGCATAATTATTATCATATCGGACCGACAGTATTTGTGCTTTATTTGAATCCGCTCACAACAGTATTCGAGGTACTTGCGAGAAGCTTCGGTACAGAGGTTGATTATGTACAGATGAACGGTATGGCGACACTTATCAGGGAGCTTGATATTGTTCCTTACAAGGAATCCAACTTTTTCTTACGTTTCTGGGGGATAATAAGTCTCGCGGTTCAGATGGGAATGACCTATTTACATTTGCGACTTGCGGCAAAAGCACTTGACCCGCTTAGAGCAAGGAGGGGTAAAAAATGCAAGAGAAGGAAAAAGACAGATTAATACTTCAGTTTATTAAAAAAGTTAAGAATAGATTACAGGGTATAAGCATGTGGAAATACATGCTTATGTCTGCTGTAACGGGATTTGTAATATGGGCGCTTATAAATGCTGTGGCGCTCATATTTCCGGTTTACGGCGCAGTATTTTACGGCGCGATTGCGTGCATGCTAGTGTTGGTTGCGGGTGCTATTGTGGCTGTACTTCATTTCCCGACAAAGAAGCAGGCAGCGCTTGCGGCAGATAGTAAGGGGCTTAAAGAGAGAGTTACGACCGCATATGAACTTATGGGTCGGGAAGATATTTTCAGCAGAATTCAGAAGGATGACACGGTTAAAGCAATTAAAGGCTTTGACATTAAAAAGAGCTTTCCTTTCGTTTGGAGATGGAAGTGGATGCTTGCGGCCTTTATGTGTGTGATTGTGGTTTTTATCACGGCGATGATTGATACGGACGCCAAGAGAGAGGCTGTAAGAAGACACGAAATCAAGGAAAAAGTCGCGGAAAAGAAAGAAGAACTCGTAGAAAAATTTGAGGACATCATGGAGGAAAACGAGCTTACCTTGGAGCAGACGGAGGAGATGAAAGAGCTTCTTGAGGCTGCACTTAAGGAGCTTATGAAGGCAGAATCCGAGCTCGGTATAGAAAAGGCCGAGGAGAGACTTCTTACAAAGCTTGATCAGAAGCTTACTGAGAGCTATACAGAGCAGATGAAAGCCTTGCAGAATATGATGGCATCGATGGAAAATATGCAGCAGGGACAGCTTTCCAAGGAAGAGATGGAGGAGCTTCTTAAGGAGCTTGAGAAGATGTCCGAGCAGATGAACAGTGGTGAACTTAAAGAGCTTACAGAGCAGATGCAGGGCGAACTTAAGTCCGGTGAGATTTCGCAGAACGCCATGAATGCTGCTATGAATCAGCTTGCACAGATGTCAAACGGAGCACAGACGATGCTTAATGCAAGCGGACAGCAGTCCATGCAGGGAAGCCAGAGCGGCCAGCAAAATCAGAGTGGTCAGCAGGGCCAGAGCGGTCAGCAGGGTCAGAGCGGACAACAAGGTCAGAGTGGTCAACAGGGCCAGAGTGGCCAGCAAGGCGGACAGAGTGGCCAGCAAGGTGGCCAAGGT
>JAZNXQ010000035.1:0-12519 GCA_045593945.1 Lachnospiraceae bacterium
GCAAACAAATCTTTTCTTATGTCATAAATAATGTCCTGGCCAACAGTTGTCATAGTCTTTGAACGTATTGTTGCAAAAATAACGCTGATTACATATGTTCCGATAAGAAGTACCGCAAGCATTAAAAGTTCTTTAATCTTCTCACCCGGAATCAAATCATCGAGTGCTATTTCCGTAAGAAGCGGTGCAAGAAGTCCCGTTGCCGATGCAAGCGCACTTAATATAAGTGACATTATCATCTGCTTACGATACTTAATAATATACACAGCCGCTCTTTTAAAGTGTTTAATGTTAAATGGAGTTTCGAGTCTTTCATCTACCCCGTAAGTATTTCTAGCCATCGATTGATTCACCTCCGTTCTGAAGTAAATAAACCTGATAGTAATATCCCTTTTTCTCAAGGAGTTCTTTGTGAGTTCCCATCTCGCTGATTCTTCCGTTCTCAAGGATTACTATCTTGTCAGCATCCTTCGTGGAAGAAATTCGCTGTGCGATAATAATCTTAGTACAGGAGAAATCAAGATTTTTTAAGCTATTCTGGATATAGCTCTCTGTCTCAAGGTCAACCGCTGAAGTCGTATCATCAAGAATAAGGATTCCCGGACGAATTGCAAGTGCTCTTGCAAGTGAAATTCTCTGCTTTTGTCCGCCTGAAATTCCCACGCCTCTCTCTCCGATAACAGTCTCATACTGAAGTGGCATCTTTTCAATAAATTCTGAAGCTGCTGCCGCCTTTGCAAAGGAATGCACAACCTCTTCCGGCATATCTGAATCGCCATATGCAATATTACCGTCAATTGTATCGGAAAAAAGAAGTACATCCTGCGCCGCCATACCTATATTGCTTCGAAGCTGTCGCATCTTAAGGTCGCGTACATCGATTCCGTCAACAAGGACTCTACCTTCTGTCGGGTCATAAAGTCTCGGAATCATGTTAATAAGCGTTGTCTTGCCGCTTCCAGTCTCGCCCATGATTGCAACAGTCTCGCCCTGCTTAATTGAAAAATTAATATCGTGCAAAACCTCTGTATTTCCAAATGAAAAGCTTACATTTTCAAAAGTAATGTCACCGCGAAGTTTCTCTGTAAGTTCGATTGCATCCGGCTTGTCACAAATCTCCTGTACTGAGTCAGAAATCTCAAGCACCTTCTTGGCTGCTGCCTGGAAACGCTGATACTGGTTAACGATATCACCGAGTCTTCTCATCGGATTGGAAATTGTCCATGTCATACCATTAAATGCAACGTATTCACCCATTGTAATTCTTCCTGATATAATTGAAATACCTCCGACTACAAGAAGGATAACCGGCAAAGCGTTGGCACATGTCTCTATATACGGAAAATACTTAAGCCATAAAAGTGCCGTATCAATATGCTTAGCCCTAAAAGTCTCATTCTTCTCATCAAAGTTCTCTATCTCGTAATCTTCCCGTGCAAACGCCTTAACAACCCTGTTACCTGAAATATTCTCCTGCGCTGCCGTATTAAGTTGCGACATAGTCTCACGAAGTTCCCTGTGCTTGGGAGCAATTCTTCTTCTGAAGCTGAGTGTAAGTATAAAAATAACCGGTCCGAGAACGATAAGACTTGCTGCAATAAGCGGATCAAGATATATAAAATATACCATTCCGATAAGTATCATCGTCACGCACTCAAGCACCATTCTGATAATCCATGAAGCCATATGACGGATTGCGTCAAGGTCACCCGTAAGTCGGGTCATTATATCTCCCGTTCTGAACTTATCATAAAAGCCCATGTCCTGGTTAAGTACTTTTCTGAATAAATCCGTACGGATTGAATAAAGCATCTTTTGTGAAGTATACTCATATGTGGTATTGGCACAGTATGACATAAGTGCCCTAAACATTGTGGCAAGTATCATACCGATAACAAGCCAAACAAGTAAATTCGGTTTTGTTTCAAGATTCTCTGCCGCATTATCCCCTGTCAAAAACAAATCGACAATCTGTTGCGAAAACACCGGCACAACCAATTGCAGGATATTGCAAAAAATGGATAAAAACAATGCCAGAATATATACTGCGTGGTATCCCTTTAGATTCTTCCATAGCCATTTCAGCTGATACATGGGCGAATCCTCCTTTTCTCTTGTAAGTTTAATTTTTATATATTATAATTACTATACAACCATAAATAAATGGCTTTTATTCTACTAAATATGTAATATTTTCAGATTGGAGCATCAATATGAACAGAATTTCCTATAGACTTTCCGATATCCCTTGCGTCAGTATTGCAGACCAAAGAATAGTAACCACATCATACAAGCATATGGACCGTACGCGACCTTTTCATGTCCTCTTGTATGTTCTCAAAGGTCAAATCCCCATAACTGAGGATAACACTGAATATATAATTGGGCAAGGCTCGCTCTTTTTTTCAAAGAAAAATGTGCACCACTGGGGCGAGAGAATGATAAAGGCAGGAACATCTCTCATATTTGTTCATTTTTTTCTGCCGGATGCCGGCGAGACAGATAAACCCTGTGAGGAATTTTCTCCTCAGTTTTCTCTCGAAAGACACAGAATGGAACTTGAAGATTATGAACATTCACTAATCACTCTTCCTAAAATGCTTACCAACTTAAACGGAAGTGCAATTGAATACAAACTTCAGGAACTCGTTTCATATTATAATTCAGATGATGTTTTCAAAAAGCTTCATCTTAACACAATGTTCGCTGAAATTCTTGCCGATTGTTACCAGCTTCAGTTCAGCAACCTTAATACTGTATCAGACATGCGCGTTGAAGAAATAATGTCTTTTCTTCGCACTCACCGTGATGAACCCTTCCGTTCAGCAGATATAGAAGCACATATGCGTTTAAGCTACAAATATTTAGAAGAAAGCTTCAAAAAAAAGACCGGTATGACAATCCAACAATATCATACCGACCTTCGCATACACGAAGCTGCCCGACTTCTTCGTTCCACACTTCTTTCTGTTTCTGAAATAAGTGCAATGATAGGCTATCAGGATCCACTCTATTTCAGCAATGTATTTAAAAAAGCTACCGGCTATTCACCGCGTGCCTATCGTAACAACATAGGAATTACAATTATTGACTAATAAACCGTATATGGGATACCGTCTTTGCGGTCTCCCATATTTTCATTTTTTCCTGCATCTGCTACTACGAAGCTGCCTAACCTGCTCAAATACCTCTTTATTTATAATTGCTTCATGATGATTTTGCACACAGACCCAGTCTCTTTTGGGAACTGCGCGCATTTTTTTATCTTTATAACTAATCTTCTGCTCTCTACCCTGAATAAGCGTTCCTATGTAGGCTTCATTGGAAAGAATTTTTTTAATGGTGCTTGTACTCCATTTATAACACTCCCCATTTTGTTTTGCAGACGGATTAATATATAAAAGTCCCTTACTCTGTTTCCATGCTGTCGGCGTAAGCACCTGTCTAAGCCTTAAGATATCTGCAATCTGCTTAACTCCGCATCCATTAAGATACATATTAAAAATATCCCTTACAACCTGTGCCGTCTCTTCTTCAATTTCAAGAGCATGTCTGTTATCCGGTGCTTTTTTATATCCGTAGCAGGCAAACGAACCGATAAACTCCCCGTCTTGCATCTTTTTATGAAGGACAGCCTTTATGTTCTCCGACAAATCCTCACAATACCACTCATTCACAAGACCGCTTATCTGCCGCGCCTTCTTGTTCCCCTTTACTGCAGTGTCATACGTTTCCACCACACTTATAAACCTTATTCCCCACAACGGGAAAAGACCATGTATGTACTTTTCAACCAGCTCCATATCTCTTGTAAATCTGGACTGCGTCTTGCAGAGTACCACAGAAAAACTTCCAAGCTTTGCATCCTCTATAAGCCTTCGAAATTCAGGCCGTTCCCTGTCAAGTCCGCTTCTGTCTTCATCTATATAATAATCGTATATCTCAAATTTATGCTTCATTGCATAGTCTATAAGAAGATTTCGTTGATTAACTATACTTTCGCTATTTGTACCGTTTTCCCGTCCGGCATCCTCTTTCGAAAGACGACAGTATATTGCTGCAAGCATAAAACCCACATATATTTTTTTTAATTCTATGCAGAATGTATTGTATTAATTCTTCATACAACTTTATAAGTTTGTTGATACTGTATTTTACTTTTTGCACAAATATGATATAATGTGTTCAGTTTGTAAAATCAGACAATAACCACAAAAACAAACTTACGAATATATTACACTTGTTTCCAAGGAGGTTTATAAATGAAAAGTATAAAACGTGGACGCGGTCCTTCAATGATGAATGGTGTAGTCGGTATATTTGTTGCTTTATTCGGCGTATTTTGGACAATTATGGCAGCAAGCATGGGCGGTGGTTTCATGGCAATATTCGGAATTTTCTTTATAGCGATTGCAGTTATGAATGTAATATATAACTTCAAAAACGCCACAAGCAAAAACCGCTATTCTGAATACGATATTACTGAAACTAACGAAGAACCTGATCCGTTTAATGAACGTTTCAATACAAGTTCAGATTATTGGTATGACTACTCTTCAGACAACAATCAGGCTTCCTCACAGAATTCTACAAGTAAATTCTGCCCTTACTGCGGAACCAAGGTTGAGACAGATTATGAATTCTGTAATAATTGCGGCAAAAAGCTGCCTTAAAAAAATCTTGTAAAACATTTTTTACATCACCGACTTATGGAGGAATATCTATGAATAATGTAGAAAAAATACGTAATAAAATAAAAGAAGGCAAGCTTGTCAAAGGTTTTTTCCTTGAGATGGCAGACCCGACCGTAAGCGAAATGGCCGGTTATATCGGTTATGATTATGTTTGGATTGATGCTGAGCATGCACCTCTCGACAGACAGGAAATCCTTAATCATATAAGAGCTGCACAAGGTAGTGGTTGTGCAGCATTTGTACGAGTACCGGGCGTTGACAGAACTATGCTTAAGGCCATTCTTGACATGGGACCTGACGGAATTATTTTCCCGTTTACCAATACAAAAGAAATAGCCGAAGAAGCTGTAAGAGCCTGTACATATCCGGATGAAGGCGGTGTAAGAGGGCAGGGTCCTGTAAGAGCTATAAGATACGGTATCGATAACGAAGCTGATTACATTGCTCATGCAAGCGAAAAGGTACTTCTCATTGCACAGATTGAAACTATGGAAGGCTATGAAAATCTCAATGGCATTATGTCTGTCAAAGGAATAGATTCATTATTTATCGGAGCCGCCGATTTAGGTCGCTCAATTATCGGCAGAAATGACGGAACAGACCTTAATACAGTTTATAATGACATCTGCAAAAGAGTCAGAGCCACTGACAAGTATCTTGGAGTTGCAATCGGTGCAAATAGCGCAGATGCACAAAGAGTAAAGGCTCTTGGCGCACAATGGGTTGTATTCGGTCAGGATGTACGAGCACTTTGCGATGGGCTTAAAGCTAATCTAATTGCAGTCGGCGATATTTAAATTAAATTATTGGAGATTTTTATGAATAACGAAAGAATTTTAAAAGTTAATAAAAATAATACTTCAGAAGCTTCAGGTACATACTCAGACATTTCTTCCGCACTTGAAGCCGCAATCGTATTACGACATGAGAATGAACACACTCCTATCGTAATTGAAATTGCGCCCGGAACATATAAGGAAAAGCTTGTCATAACCGTACAAAATCTTACACTTAAGGGTACATCTGACAATGCTGCTGATACAATTCTTACTTATGACGATTATGCCCAGGCAATTCATGAAGACGGTGTAAAATACGGTACATTCCGTTCGTATTCGGTTTTTATTGATGCAGATAATGTTACACTCACAAATCTTACACTTGAAAACAGTGCCGGTGCCGGCACAAAGGTTGGTCAGGCTGTTGCCTTGTACGCAGACGGCGACTGCCTTACTTTTGAAAACTGCAGACTCCTCGGACATCAGGATACACTTTTTACGGCACCTCTTCCGCCCTGCGCCTACGAAATAAACGGTTTCCGTGGCCCGAAGGAGTTTTCTCCCAGACGTGACGGCAGACATTATTATAAGAATTGTTATATATGCGGTGATGTTGATTTTATATTCGGAAGTGCCTCTGCTTTCTTTGAGGGTTGCGAAATATTCTCACTGAGACGCGGTTCTGAAATCGGCGGATATGTTACTGCTCCTTCAACTCCGGAGGGTAAACGCTACGGCTACATCTTTAACAACTGTCGCTTTACCTCTGACTGCCCGCCCGGATCAGTATATCTCGGAAGACCCTGGCGTGATTTTGCAAAGGTTGTAATAATGAATTCTTTCATAGATTCACACATTCACAAAGAAGGCTGGCATGACTGGAATAAGCCCCACTCACATGCTACTACCTTTTTTGCAGAATATAATAATTACGGTCCGGGAGCGGATACTTCAAAGAGGGCTTCGTTTGCGCATGTGCTTAGCGATGAAGCGGCGACTGAATATGTGGCTTTTACAAATAATTCTGCAGATAAAACAACTATTTTCAACAAATTATGGAGTGAATAATCAAAAATAAACAGCGTAGAAGAATTTAATTCTACGCTGTTTTTATCTTTACTTTCTTCTTTTTTCCTTATCATAGTTATATATAATTACTGCCGCAATAATTCCACCCAAAGCAATTATACCACCGATTAACAAACCGTTAAAACTGCTGTCCTTGTCATCTGTCTCTGTAGTTCCATTCGCAGGCTCGGATTCTGTTTCCTTACCTGATGTTGAATCTAACCCTGATGTACTTTCCTTCTCGGAACTTGTTGTCTCAGCCGGTGTAGTGTCTGCATTTTCTCCGGAATTATCAGGCTGAATCTCCGGTTTCGGTGCAGCCCCGGCTATTGCAGCCTCTTTAATTATCTCAATATTCTCCGGCGAAAATAGCTCACTTTTCACACTTCCGAATCTTGCTCCTGCCGCGTTACCATCCGTAGCAAATGTCGCATATTCACTGTTCTCACTAATCATCGCAAACCCATTCGTATTAAGTGACCCATCTGCATTACGCCACAAAGCATGGAAATCCGTACCTATCGCAGGCGACTCTGTTGCGATAAAATCAGACATCTTAAGTCCCGTATTTACCTGCTTACCGCACAAAGATGAATTCTTAGAATCCAGTGCCATATAAGAATCTACCTTAAACCAGTTTTTATTATAATAAAGAACATAATTGGCAGAAGTATTTTGAAAAGTATCTTTTGCCCCTTTATCGCTATATGAAATAAGATTAATACATTTGGCGTCCTTACATCTGTACACGTTAAAATTGTATTTTTTGCCTGACAGATTATTGTTAAAAGCTGTACAGTTTATAAGTGTCAATGCAGACGGATTATTATTATCCACAAACCCGCAATTCTTGTTCTCAAAAGCGAGACAATTTATAATTGTATGCGGTGTACCTATACCGCCACCGCCGAGTTTAAAACCGTTACCGTCACTGTCAACCGTAAAAGTTCCGTCTTCGGTCTGTCCGTTTCTGAAAGCAATACAATTAATAAGCGTAACCTTACCGATTGGGCCGGTCTCTGCTTTGGCATAACAATCCCAACCGTCATCAACATTATTATACGCCATGCAACCATCAAATACATTGCCCTCGCCACAGGTAAGCTTCGGGGCAAAACCATCCGCATCCTCACCATCAGGGTCATGATTATTTCTTGATGTACAGTTAAGAATATAATTATATGACGGCCAGTCTTCTATCGAATTAGACGAATTATTACGGCTGAGCTGCAATCCCGTATCCTGATTATTCTCAAAAATACACATCTCTATAATATTATGATTACCGGCAAGAAGCATTCCGTTATCGCCCGCACCACTTATTGTAATTCCGTATACATGCCAGTAATCAGCATCCAGAATAATGCCTCTGTTACCGCTCTCACATGCCTGCGCCGAAAAATCAATTACTACCCTTGCACCCGGATACGCACTGAGAGTCTTATAATTATCCGCCTCACCACTATTATCTTTTTTTATTGTAATGGTTTTACCGTAACTATATATACCCTCAAGCATGTATATAGTCCGGCCCTTTTCAACTTTAAGAAGCGCCGTCTCAAAATCCATCGGGCTCTCATAGGTTCCCGTTCCATTTGCTCCCGGTGCAACATAAATTGCATTGGTTGCATTACCTTCTGCATTTACAACTGATATTCTCTTTCCAAACAATATTGCAAAAGAAAAAAACAAACAGAACAGAAGTAAAAATTTCTTTCTTACATTTTTCATAAAAACAATCACCCTAATATTTTATAATTTTCCAACAAATTCTACCATTGCCTTTGTCAGGTAATCAACATTCTCCTGCCTACACTTTGTATCAAAATAAGTATGAATTCTTGCAACATACATACCGACCGGAGATTTTTTAAGAGAGCACACACCTATGCCCTTCTTAAAATTAGCCTGATCCGATGGAAACAGCATAAACTTCATTTTACGGCAAAGATACTGTACTTGAGAACTCTTCTCCGCTTTCTCAAGTGCTTCCACAAAAAGCGGATATTTTGCATCATCTCTGGATTTGCCGTTTGCCATAGTAACGATATGGTCACCGTCACCCACGCAATCAAAATTAATGAGCATCTTGTCTTTAATCTGCTTCTTATGCTTATTAAAAAAGAAGGCCGACCCAAGCAAACCCTTTTCCTCGTTATCAAAGTAAACTACACAAACTCTACTGCGCTGTTCTTCAGGCAAACTCTCTAAGATACGTGTAAGCGTAATAATACCCGAAGTATTATCATTGGCAGTATGCTTGTTTCGAAAACCAACCATTAACTGAATCAATAATACAATCAATGCACCAAGAAATACAAAATATGCCACTGCACCACTGTCAAAGATAAAACCTGCAACAAAACCGATTAATGCTGTAGGTACAATCATCATAACAACAAGCAAAATCTGAAATCCCCAAAAAAGTACCGGATTCGTCGGTGCCATAAGATTCGGGAACGGCATCCACGCACATGTATCATAATGCCCGCCAAACAGTACTTCTGCTTCCTCGGGATTTCCTACTACAATGTTGCGGCTTTTAAGCAGTCCCCTGCCTTTTTCTTCAATCCTTATATCCTTTTCGGGCTCATATCCTGCCTTCGCAAGACGCTCCTTCATATAATCAATAAATGCCGTCTTTTCTTTATTAGATTTTCTGATTTCGTACTTTAATAAGATTTCATCCTGCATAACTTCTCCGTTTTACCCTTCGTATTCTTCTGCTGCTTCCACAACCCATCTCAAATGCTCATCCGGAGTATCCATCTGAACTGAACAATCCGAGCTGAGAATCAGGTTTTTCTTACCGGCTCTTCTGATAATATCCTTTGTATACGCTTTTATTTCCTGCTCATTTCCCTTATACAAAATTCCACAGGGACGATTATCAAACCCCGCCATAAGTGTTGAACCTTCATGGAAAAACTTTCTTCCCTGCTCCACATCAAGATTCTCTTCAATGGCAACTGCCCAGTTTACTGTTTTATAATCATATTTTTGCCAAATATCAATATTATTCGGAATTCCACGCCAACTGCACATATGATATACATTACGTTCCTTGTCATATAAACTGTTAGCCTTTGCAATTAAACGCTTGTCCCAAGGGCTGAGAAATTCTTCATACTCTTCTTTTGAAAAACGGTCACGCTCGCAGTTTTGCAATGAAATAAACAATCCTATAATATCCGTCTCTTTCGCAAGACGTTCCATTACGAGATTATTATCTTCTTCAATCACATCCATTGCATGAATGACAGCTTCCCTATCATTACGCAAAAGCTCCATAACTTCTTCTTCCTGCCTTGGATTATTTAAACTATGCTTAATCGTACTAAAAGGTGTAAAAAGCATATATGTAATTGCCTTATCCGGTGCACCTTCCGCAATTCGCTTTGCACGATCTACCTGTCCCTCAATATACCAATCATGCTTTTTATGCGGACGCATTGCCTTAAGAGCCTCAAGAGTGTTTATAACACTGTTGCCGCAATCCCACTGCATAAAACCATCCGTCTCAATACATAACATATCCATCTGCGTAGCATTCAACCACTTAAGCTGGTTCTTTACCGTATTATCCGTCATATCCGGGAAATGCGTATACCATGAGACCGGTACTCTGTCCACTTCTCTCCCATACATTGCATTTAACACTCTTGTTTTACTATCCATAATTCTTACCAACCAATACCTATTATATTAAATACTATTTCTTCCTTCTCACAAATCTAATCTTACAAACATCATCACCGTTTGCAATAGTTGCCGGAAGATCAAGCTCACAACCAAAACTCTCCGCAATTCCTCTGTCACCGCACATAGCATGGTCGCAGAGAATCTTTATCTCTTCGTCGGTACAGCCCTGCTTCTGCCATGCCTTTACAAGCGGGCAATAATGAAAATCAATATCTAAGTTATCATCCGTGCACTGTTTGATATCCATCTCAAATACCCACTGTGCAAACTTTGAAAATAATGTCTTCTTAAGACCCTTAAGCGATTCTCCGCCACCTGCTTTTTTACGTAAATTGGCTCCCTGATACAGCCCGCAGCGTTTAATTGCAGCCGGTGCATAATCAGTGGAATTAAGGCCCTTCTTCTTAGCTTCATCACAAAGCAGGTACATCCAAAGTGCTCTGTGCTCTAACTGTTCTCTTATTGCAACAATAAGCGGATTTTTAATCTTAGGTTCATTCTTGATACTCATTTTCCTGTCCTCCTATAGGTAATTATGATTCCGTCACAAGCTTACCGCAGATATTCTCCGGCACAAGTTTAAGAAGAAGCGTTCCTTTTGCATACTTCTTAATCTCTTCACTGATATAGTCCTCGTCCTGTGTAAACTTATGGCTTAACTTTGTAGTTATGTCAACTATGTTGTCCATATCATCAACAATTTCTATTCTGCCGAAGACAATAACACTTTTTACATTCAGTGCCCACTCGCCTTCATTTCTATAGCCATTGTCGTAAGTACAGAAAGATACCTTATCATGCTTCTTAAGTGCATCAAGTCTGTGTCCGACTTTGCCACAATGAAAATAGATATTGCCATCTTCTTCATTATACCAATGGTTCATCGGCATACCATATGGATAGTCATTATCACCTAAAACCGACAGAACACCACGGGTCTCAGTTTTAAGTACATTTATACACTCCTCCTGTGAGAGTGCTTTATTTTTTCTTAACAATTCTCTAAACATTGTACCTCTCCATCAAACCTTAACTTGTTTATTAATGACCTTTCGCATCCCCGAACCACAGTACTCATGTGGTATAATTTTAAATCCCTTTTTTATGTAAAAATCTTCTTTCCCATTTTCTGCAATCAACTGAATACTTGAGCGCCCACCAACAGGAGTATTTTTATCAACGTAATTTATAATGTTGTCTATTATATGACCACCGATTCCTCTATTTTGGTAATCAGGTCTTACAACTATGTCAACCACAATATAATACATCCCATCGCCTATCAGCCTGCCCATTGCAACCGCCTGATTATTATCTTCAACAACAATAGTATATAAACTGTTGCAAATACACTTCCTGGACTGTTCCTCAGCAAAATTATTCCAACCAACAGAACATCTTAATGAAATATATTCTTCGTAAGTTAATTGCCGTTCCTTATACTCCATATATATCCCCCAAAAGCTTAATAGTAGCTTTAGCAGTATGTTTCTGAAAGATAATATTTTAAATAATAAATTTTGCGACTATGGAAAGGAATTAGAATTCTTAGTATCCCTGTTATACATCAGCAATTTTCGGACACGATGTCCGAAAAAGCAGCAATCACGCCATGGATGGCGTGTCTGATGCGATTGCGTAAATAGAAACAACCCATACTCAGGGATATGTAAGAATTCTTATTCCTGAACATCGGAGCAAAATTTATTATTTACAAATATATCTTTCAGAAACTTACTGCACAATCTTATCCACGCCGTCGGCAATTACCAACTCGCCGTCCTGTCCCGTAATGGTAACGTTCTTAAGCTTTAAGCACTCCACATTCTTTGCAAAGATACCAAGCTTAACAACCGGCTCGATACCGTCCATCATAGCAGCACGGAAAGGCTCTGCATCGTCTGCATAAGTAACGTTGATATTCTCAAAAATAACCTCTTTTACCTTCTGTTCGGGAAGACCATACATATAAGCCGTTGCAGCATGACAATCCTTCGCATCAATGTTCTTAAACAAGAACTTTCCAAGGTACGGTGTACGCTCATCTACAGGATATAACTCCTTGGACTGTACATACTCTGAATGTCCGTCCGGGTCGCAGAAATAGAACATATTAAATACAATCGGAACAAGCACCTTGTCCATAATGATATTCTCAAATTTGATACCGTCTACAACAGCGTCCTTACCGCGACCGCGTCTTGTCTTGATACGAAGACCTCTGTCTGTATTGATAAAAAGACACTCTGTAACGTCAAGTTCCTTAACACCACCTG
>JAZNXQ010000036.1:0-2546 GCA_045593945.1 Lachnospiraceae bacterium
GCTTTCTGGCTCCTACATGCTATTCTGGGTGGACCGCTCGGTGATGTGGCAGTTATTGCTTCTACGGTCGGAGCAAAGTCGGAGGCCAAGCGGTCTTAGGAAGACAACTCTAGGTTGCAACTCCTTGGCTCACAGAACTACTTGGCTACGATCCGACTTTGCGCTTGCCGATCTTTTTGCTTTCTGGCTCCTACATGCTATTCTGGGTGGACCGCTCGGTGATGTGGCAGTTATTGCTTCTACGGTCGGAGCAAGAGCAATATCAAGCTTCCTTAACTTTAATATCAATAAACGATTGGTGTTCGGCTCTAAAACCTGTTATTCCAAGGCAATTGTCAGGTACTATATTCTTTGTGTTATTCAGTTGTGTGTGTCAGCTGCGCTTGTCTGGGTACTTGGCAAAGTGTTCTCTACAGATGCTTCATTTTTGCTTACTATACTTAAAGCTGCTGTTGATACTGTTTTGTTTTTCATTAGTTTCAAAATACAGAGAGAATGGGTGTTTAAGGACAAATGAAAATAACTGCCTCATGAACATGAGGCAGTTATTTTTTTACGCTTTTGTTATTTTATTCTTGCCATTGGTTTTCGAGATATATAATGCGCTGTCTGCTGCACCACTGTTTTCTTTAAGACTCTTTCTACTGTCAATATCACTTACGCCGATGCTTATAGTGAAAGAGCCGTAGAGAGGATCATATGCGTTGGATATAGCATCCCTTAATGTTTCTAAGACATCAATTGCTGAATTCTTCGGTATCATTCCAATAAATTCATCACCGCCCCAACGTGCGAACGGATTGCTTTTAAGTATTTTACGACTGATAGCCGCAGCATTTACAAGTGCTTTATCTCCAGCATTGTGACCGTAGGAGTCGTTAATATTCTTAAAGTTATCAATATCGAATATAAAAATGGCATATTCATCAAGTTTTCTGCCATCAAAAGTTTTGAATATGTTTTCAAATCCTTTGCGGTTGCGTGCTCCTGTAAGCGTATCCATCTCACTGAGAGAGAAAAGACGTGAAACAATAATTATCGCAAGAAGTGCGGCACATACTGCACCAACAATAATTATGGCAATAACTTTTGTCTTGAGAAGAGTAGAATCACTGTAAATCTCTTCATTCGGTGCCGAAATACCAACGTTCATGCCGTTGTTGGTTTTCGTGAACATCTTTGATTCGGTGCCATTATTATACATTATGTATCCGCCGGGGAGTTCTGTGAGTTCTAGTGAGTTTTTGAACTCTGCAGTATATTTATCCATGAAACTCATCTTCTGGTGATAAATAACTTGGCCTTCGGAACTAACAAGAAACGCGTATCCCGTATCGTAGACGTCAATACCTTGCACTAGTCGAACAAGATAATCAGTATCTATATCCATACCGACTACTCCAACGAATTCTCCGTCAATATAAATGGGAACCGTATAGGATATCATGTAATAGTCAATAAGTTTATTGTGGTAAGGCTCTGTCCAAACACCACACCCCTTCTCAATAGGGAGAGTATACCAAATAGTGTTTTCGCCATTAGGATTATCGAGATTAGTGGTTTGCGTGTTCTCGAACTCACCGGTGGCCTTATTTAGAACATAAAACAGACCTGCGGTAGGGGAGGCAAACTCGTTATTATATCTGATATACACACTCATTGCACCGGTGGTGCTATAAGCCGCATTGAGTAGTGACGATGAAAAATGCTCAGAGTATTCATCTACATATTGTTCGTCTGTTTTAAATCTTTCAAAATCAACCAGATTAAGCAGTGCAAGTGCGCTGAGTGTGTCAACCGACTGTTCGATGCTGTTTGTTACGGCATCAAAGTTAAGTCTTGTGTTTTCACAAGAAAGCTGCATTACAGTTAAAGCATTCTCTTTAAGAATGCTATTTGTGGTATACACACTAAGCCATCCTATGATGCCCGTGAAAACCAGAGTGCACAATATGATTACTGAAATGTATATTGTTTTAGCTTTTTTCATATTTGCCTCCGTTCAATGTTTATGGTTAGATTATGAGATAATTATATATTTTGAGACAAAATTATACAAGCTTTTCTTGATAGGCAAAAAAGCAGTGAACAGTCATTGGACTGTTCACTGCACTAATACAATTCTTCAATTCTATTAAGCACTTATTCCTGAACTTCGAAGAGCTGGAATCTACCGACAAGGTTATTAAGAACATTAGCCTGTCCAAAGAGCTCCTGGCTGGCAGCAGCAGATTCTTCTGCGGTTGCGGAGTTAACCTGAACAACGCTGGAAATCTGTTCGATACCATCGGTAACCTGCTGGAGCGCAATTCCCTGTTCCTCGGAGGTAACAGCAATCTGGTTAACCATTTCGGAAACCTCCATTGCATTGGTAACAACACTATTAAGAATGTCAGCAGTATCCGCAGCCAGCTTGGTACCGCGATTAACTGCGTTAACTGCGTTCTCGATGAGAACAGAAGTGGAGTTACTTGCCTCTGCGCTCTTTGCGGCAAGATTTCTGACTTCATCTGCGACAACGGCGAAGCCCTTGCCGGCAGCGCCTG
>JAZNXQ010000037.1:0-6328 GCA_045593945.1 Lachnospiraceae bacterium
TCTCGAGAATATGCGTGAATTGTTCCCGAATAGAACCAATGTTACTTTTGCACAGATTGTAAACGACAAATACATTAAGATTCGTGAGTGGGAACGCGGAACGGGCGAGACTATCGGCTGCGGTACAGGTTGTGCAACATCAGCGGTTATTGGAGCAATTACCGGAAGATGCGGTCGTGATGTAACTGTTGAGCAGATTGGTGAGAATCTTTCGATAAGATGGGATGAGGCAAGCAATGAAGTGTTTATGACAGGTCCGTCTTATACGGTTTTTGAATCAAGCATAGAAATAACACCCGGACCTGGTTACGAAGAGAGCCGCAAGCATATGTGTGGAGGATGCGCTTAATGTTACTTAGAAAAATTCTTGAAGACAGTAAAATATCGTATGACATCGTCATGGGTAGTATCGACATAGATATTACTGATTTGGAATATGATTCACGTAATGTAAAGCCCGGCGTTTTATTTGCGTGTATGAAAGGCAAGACATCCGACTCACATCAGTATGCGACGCAGGCGGCAGAGAAGGGTGCAGTGGCACTTCTTGTACAGGAGCCTGTACAGCTTCCGGCCGGAATGCTTAATAAATGTCTTGGTGAGCATATTACAATTATTAATGTCGCAGATTCAAGGAAAGCTTTTGCAAGGCTTTCAGCGGCATTTTTCGGTAATCCTGCAGACAAACTTAAAATGATTGGTATTACAGGCACTAAGGGTAAGAGTACAACCAGTTACATGATAGAAGCTGTGCTTAAGAATGCAGGAAAAAGAATTGGTGTTATCGGAACAATCGGTGCCGTTTTTGAAGATAAAAAGTGGGAGACTAAGCTTACAACTCCTGAATCCTATGATTTGCACAGAATCCTTGCGGGAATGTATGCAGAAGGCTGTGAGTACGTTGTTATGGAAGTTTCTTCTGTCGGACTTATGATGGACAGAGTGGAAGGTGTAGAGTTTGACTACGGTATCTACACTAATCTGTCACCCGACCACATAGGTGGAGTCGAGCATGAAAGCTTTGACGAATACATGTACTGTAAGTCACTTATGTTCAAACAGTGTAAAAAGGCATTTTTAAATATTGATGATGAGCATTGGAAAGACATGCTTATTGATGCACCGGATTGTGAGTGCAAGACTTTCGGAACGGACTCTGAGGCAGACTTTAGCTTTAAGGATATAGATTGTGTTAAGGCGGACGGTGTACTTGGAATAGAGTTCACAACACCTGCAGACGGCAGAAAGTATCGTGTTAATTTCATGGGTCGTTTTAATGCGTATAATGCGGCAATTGCTGTTTGTATCGGTTATGCCGAGGGTGTTTCTTATGAATCAATTTATAAGACATTAAGCAATATGCCTGTTGTACGAGGCAGAGTTGAAGAAGTTAAAGTTTCCGATAAATTCAATCTTATAATTGATTATGCACATAATGCACTTAGCACGGAAAGTCTTCTTAATACGATTAAAGAATATAATCCCGGAAGAATTGTATGTGTATTCGGTGCAGGTGGTAACCGCTCAAAGCTTCGTCGTTATGACATGGGGGAAATTGCAGGAAAATATGCAGATTTATCAATTTTAACCGCAGATAATCCTAGAAATGAAGAGGTTTCCGTCATAATTGATGATATTATTTTCGGAATGAACAAGAGTAATGGCAAGTATATAATCATCGAGGACCGAAAAGAAGCAATCCGTTACAGTATAGAGAACGCAAAGCCCGGTGACATTATTGCATTAATCGGTAAGGGCCATGAGGATTACCAGGAAATCAAAGGCGTAAAATATCATTTTGACGAAAGAGAAGTTATCGCAGACATTCTGAAAGAAGCTGAATATAATAAACAGTAATGATAACAAGGCAGGAACGATAATGAAGTCTATAACAGTTTCAGACATATTAATTGCAACAAAAGGAACACTTATAAGAGGCGACAAGGCACAGAGGATAACCGATGTAAGTATTGATTCCAAGAGCATTACGGGCGAGGCAACACTTTTTATTCCGCTTAAAGGCGAAAGAGTTGATGCACATAAGTTTATTGACAATGCTATCGAAAACGGTGCAATAGGCTGTATTGTATCCGATTTGTCGAAAGCACCTGAAAGCGCACATATAGTTATTGAAGTTACAGATACCAAGAAAGCACTTCAGGATATTGGTGCTTTTTATCGCAAAACAAGAGATATTAAGCTTGTCGGAGTAACCGGAAGTGTCGGCAAAACTACGACAAGAGAACTTACGGCAGCGGCACTTATGGCTATCGGCAGGGAGAATGTTTATCAGACTCTTGGGAATCGAAACAGCCTGACAGGTGTTCCGCTTACGCTTTGCGATATTGCAGATGAGAAGCTTGGCGTTATTGAACTTGGAATCAGCGAAGAAGGCGAGATGGATATCCTTGCCGGAATGTCAGGACTTGATGTTGCGATTGTTACGGTTATCGGTGTGGCTCATATTCAGCAACTTAAGTCGCAGGAAAATATTTGTCGAGAAAAAATGGCAATTACCAAAGGACTTAAGGCTGATGGGTGTATTTTAATTAATGGTGATGATCCTCTTCAGAGAGAATATCGGGCTAATCTTAATCATAAGTCATATCTTTACGGAACGGCTGAGGATTGTGACTTTAGGGCAACTGATATCGTACAGCAGGCTGACGGTATAAACTTTAATTTTCATGCTGAAGGCAAGGTATATGAAGCATATATTCCGGTTATGGGCATGCATAATGTTGTGAATGCAACTGCGGCACTTGGTGCAGCATATATTCTGGGTGTTGATGTTAAAGCAGCCGTTGAATCAATAGCAGATTTTAAGGGTGTTAAGATGCGTCAGCAGATACTGGAAAAGAACGGTTTTACAGTTATAGATGATTCCTACAATGCTAATCCCGATTCCATGAAAGCAGGGCTTAAAGTACTTGCTGATTATAAGAATAAAGCAGGTGGACGTAAAATTGCACTTCTTGCAGATATGAAAGAACTTGGTAATGCCGAGGTGCTTTATCATGAGGAAATCGGTGGATTTGCAGCAGAAATGCCTATAGATATGATTCTTACGGTGGGAACACTGGCAGAAAGCATAAGCAAGATATGTAAGACTAACAACACTTCTATAGCAACAAAGCATTTTGATAACAATACACAGGCTGAAGAATATCTTAATGCTAATTTAAAAGCAGGAGATATTTTGTACGTCAAGGGTTCAAGAAGCATGGCTCTTGATGAAGTTGTTAAAGCTTTAAAATAATCGAAATTTGGACGCGTTTTTCTGCATATACTGTAAAAAAAGCAGGAACGTTCAATATGAAAATTAAAGACCTTTTAAAAAATACATCGTATTTTGTTTTACAGGGCAGTGAGGATATAGAAGTAACGGGAATTTGTGATAATTCCTTAAAATGCAAGACGGGAGAACTTTTTATAAGCATTATCGGTGAAAAGGTTGACGGCCACGACTATATAGAAAAGGCTGTTGCAAACGGCGCAGTGGCTGTAGTGGTCGAAGATTTAAGCAAAATCGTATATCTGACTAACAAGGAAGTTTTGCTTATTCTTGTTGATAATACAAGAAAAACATTTTCACATTTGTGTGCTGCATGGTTTGAGTATCCATCAACTAAATTAATTACTATAGGAATCACCGGAACAAAAGGTAAAACCTCTACAGCGTACATGACAAAAAGTATTTTTGAGGCAGCAGGATACAAGACAGGTCTTATAGGGACTGTTGAGATATTTGACGGCAGGGAGTCTGCAGGAAATATAAATACAACGCCTTCTGCCTATGATATACAGTATGCACTTGCAAGAATGGTGACAAATGGTTGCAGAGCTGTTGTAATGGAAGTGTCTTCCCAAGGAATGAAGCATTTTAGATGTGATTCCATAAGGTTTGATGTTGGAGCTTTTACCAATCTTAAGCCTGATCATATAGGTACAGGGGAACACAAGGATTTTTTTGAATACAGGGCATGTAAAAGCAGACTGTTTAAACAGTGCAGAATAGGTGTGTTTAATGCTGATGATGAGCAGGTTAGCAGAATACAGGAGAATCATACCTGTAGGATAAGGGAGTATTCGGTACTCGGCAAGTCGGATTACCAGCTTCGCAATATCAGAAAATACACTGAAAACAATCACGTAGGTATGCAGTTTGAGTTTAAGGGTTACCCTGTAAAATTACCATATCCGGGGGTTTTTAATCTATATAATGCACTTTGTGCCGCCACGATTGCATCGGAGTGCGATATATTAAGAGAGGATATTTCAAAAGGTCTTGAATCATCAAGAATCAACGGAAGATGCGAATGGATTCCGATATCTGACAGATTTTCCGTTATGCTTGATTATGCACATAATGCAATGAGTCTTAAGGTACTTCTTAAGACGCTCCGAGAATATAATCCCAAACGTCTTGTGTGTGTATTCGGATGCGGAGGCAATCGCTCTAAGCTTCGCCGTTTTGAAATGGGTGAGGTATCGGGAGAACTTGCGGATTACACAATTATAACTTCGGATAATCCGAGAGACGAAGAGCCGCTTGAGATAATTGCGGACATTGTAACAGGAATTGAGAAAACAACCGGAAGATATACTGTTATAGCAGACAGGGCAAAAGCCATAGAACATGCAATAAAGACGGCCTTAGACGGTGATGTTATTGTAATTGCCGGTAAGGGCCATGAAACATATCAGGAAATAAAAGGAGTACGTTATCCTATGGATGACAGAATCCTTATAAAGAAAGCAAAGGAGGATACTAAGGATAATGTATGCTGATGTAATAGTTGATATATCGCATGAAAGTCTCGACAGAGTTTTTTTATATCGCATACCCGATGAAATACTGCCTGACGTGGCAATCGGAAGTCCCGTAAAGTTCCCCTTTGGCAAGGGGAACAGGGTTACGGAAGGTTATGTTGTGGATATTCTTTCGACATCCGATTACCCTGAAGATAAAATAAAATCTCTTATAGGACTGCGTGACGGAGCAGTTTCTATAGAATCACAGCTTATAAATCTTGCTGCTTGGATGAAAAACACTTATGGTTCAACAATGATTCAGGCACTTAAAACCGTCATTCCGATTAAAAATGAAGTACGTCACAAGGAGGATAAAACGATACTTCTTAATTGTGACGATAAAAAAGCAGAAGAATTCTTAAAGCTTTGTATCAGTAAAAAATACAAAGCAAAAGAGAGACTTCTTATAGAACTTATAAAAGAAAAACGGCTGCCGTACGAGCTTGTAACTCAGAAATTAAATATTTCACAGAGTACATTAAAATCACTTGAATCAGATAATATTATTGTTGTACGTGCAGATATTAAATACAGGAATCCGGCAGATGAAAAGGCCGTATCTGATACAGGATTCGGACGGTCATATGATGTTAAAAACCTAACTAAGTCACAACAGGAAGTCGCAGACTCAATAATGGCAGATTATATTGACGGAACTGCGAAAACGTCACTTATACATGGTGTTACCGGAAGCGGTAAGACAGAAGTATATATGGAACTGGTAAGTAAGATGCAAAAGCTTGGCAAGCAATCCATTGTACTTATTCCGGAGATTGCACTTACGTATCAGACGATAATACGATTTTACAAACGTTTCGGAGACAGAGTTTCGATAATTCATTCAAGAATGTCGCAGGGTGAAAAGTATGACCAGTTTGAACGTGCAAAAAAAGGCGAAATCGACATAATGATAGGACCGCGCTCGGCACTTTTTACACCATTTGCGGACATCGGATTAATTATAATAGATGAAGAACATGAGGCAACATATAAGAGTGAAACAACGCCCAAGTATCATGCAAGAGAGGTTGCACTTGAAAGAGCAAGGGTTTCGGATGGAATTGTAGTGCTTGGCTCGGCAACACCGTCCATGGAATCATATTATAATGCCTCGTGCGGTAATTTTAATTTGTATAATTTGACAGAAAGAATCGGGACAAGCACACTTCCTGAGGTAACAGTTGTTGATTTAAGAGAGGAACTTAAGAACGGTAATCGTTCAATGTTCAGTGTTAAGCTTAGGGAAGCAATACAGGAGAGACTTGACAGAAATGAGCAGGTGATGCTTTTTATTAACAGGAGAGGTTATGCGGGATTTGTGTCGTGCCGTTCGTGCGGTGAAGCAATTAAATGTCCGCATTGTGATGTAAGTCTTACCTATCACAATAATAAGCGGCTTATTTGCCATTATTGCAATTACAATATTCCGATGCCGGACAAGTGTCCAAAGTGTGCATCAAAGTTCATCGGAACCTTTGGGACGGGAACTCAAAAGCTTGAAGAAGCGACGATT
>JAZNXQ010000038.1:0-5642 GCA_045593945.1 Lachnospiraceae bacterium
CAGGATTATAAAAATTTTTTTGTAAAATATTTCACAAGATGTTGTCTAGTACAATTGTACTATAATCGACACCTTGTATTTTTTTATGTAAACAAGTTGAAACACCGAAAAATAACGAAAAAAAGCATTTGATTTTATTGAAAAATGCATATATAATGGTTCTTGGACGTTAACATAATGATAAAATTTCGTGGATTTATTGGGGTGGATACGGAAATGGATATACAGTCATTTATAGCATATTTGGAAGACGAAAAAGGCGCATCCAAAAATACAATATTGTCATATAAGCGTGATTTGCAGAAGCTTTGTGAGTATCTTGATAAGCAGAACATAACGGATGCTGCAAAGGTTACCGATACGACGCTTAATTCATATATGCTTTTTTTGGAGAAGAATGGTAGTGCACCGTCTTCGATTTCAAGAAATATTGCATCAATAAAGGCTTTCTTTACATATCTTTTTCAGGAAAAGAGGATAAATGACAATCCTGCACTTAAGCTTAAAGCACCCAAGATTGAGAAGAAATTCCCCGAAATATTGACAATACAGGAAACAGATACACTTTTGGAACAGCCGGATTTGAAAACGGCCAAGGGACTTCGTGATAAAGCCATGCTGGAACTTCTTTATGCTACAGGAATAAGGGTTTCGGAACTTATCGGTTTAAGGGTTTCAGATGTTAATGTTAAGCTTGGATATATTGTTTGTAATTCAGGCGATAAGGAAAGAGTAATTCCTTTTGGAAACAAGGCTAAGACGGCTATGACGGCTTATCTTAAGTCTGCAAGGGAAGAACTTTTACATGGTGGCGAAAGCATATATATGTTTACTAATTGTTCCGGTCAGGAAATGAGCAGACAGGGATTTTGGAAGCTTATAAAATATTATGGCGATAAGGCAGGAATTAAGTCAGAGCTTACACCACATACGCTTCGTCATTCATTTGCAGCGCATATGGTTGAAAATGGCGCAGATTTGAGAGCGGTACAGGAGATGATGGGACATTCTGATATATCAACAACTCAGATGTATTTGAATATGAACAGCCGTTTAAGAGATGTTTATCTTAAGGCGCATCCAAGAAAATAATTATGTAATGCAGAGTGTCTCTATGAGACACTCTTTTTTTGTTGTTACTTGTAGAAAAATGTGGTATTATATTAGTTATAATAGGATTATTGTAGGGTGTATAAAAAAGTGGGGTGTTGATATGGAAAAAAACGATAATTGTATTTACATACAAATGCTGGGGGAATTTTCTATACGAAGAGGGGAGCGGACACTTAACAGTGAATCCAATCGTTCAAAAAAGGTTATGAACCTTATAGAATTCCTTGTAGCAAATCGTAATGCTACAGTTTCACAAGAGAAGCTTATTGAGTCGGTTTGGGATGGCGAGGAGTTTGATAATCCGCTTAATACGCTTAAAAATATGGCATACAGGGCTCGTAATATACTTAAGAGCTTGTGGGCGGAGGACGAACAGATAGTTGACTTGATTAAGTTTGAAGGTAATACATATGTTTGGAATAATTCCGTGCCGTGTGTTGTTGATATTGAAGAGATGGAGAAGCTCTCTAAAGAGGTTGAAAAGGAGCAGTTTGGTAAAGAAGAGAAGCTTACTCGTTTATATACAATTTTTGAGTTATATAAAGGAGAATTTTTACCTAAGTCGTCTTTTTATGAATGGGTAATACATCTTAATGCATATTATCATTCGCTTTTTTCAAAGAACACCAAGCTTTTACTTGGAATGCTGAAAGAAGAAGAACGATATGAAGATGTGGCTACAATATGTGAAAAGTATAATCGTTTTTATTCGTATGATGAGGATGTTCACGTTAAACTTCTTGAGGCATATGCCAAGACGTCAAGACTCAACGAGGCAGTATCACATTATAATTTTATTGAAGAACTGTTTTTTGAGGAATTCGGAGTAGGCCTTTCTGAAGAGACAGTTAAGTTTTACAGGGAACTTAGCAAGAGTGCGCATAATGTGGAATATGATATATGCAATATACAGTCTGATTTGATTGAAGCCGCAACTGAAAG
This sequence comes from Lachnospiraceae bacterium, assembly GCA_045593945.1. Classification (GTDB taxonomy): domain Bacteria; phylum Bacillota; class Clostridia; order Lachnospirales; family Lachnospiraceae; genus SIG300. The sequence goes on from JAZNXQ010000038.1 coordinate 2,056, forward strand.
AGGCGCCTTTTTCTGTGATTATGATATTTTTAAAAACATATATCGTTTACAGTCGAGAATGCTTCAAAGAAACGGTGCATCAGTTTTCTTTGCGTTATTTACAATCGTGGATGTGCGTGGAGATATGCCTGATAAAGAAGTAATCAAAAAGACGATAACGCTTCTTAAAAATATTATGGTAGACAGCCTGCGTATGAGCGATGTTGTGTCTAAGTACAGTACACTTCAGCTTGTGGCACTTTTGCCGTATACTTCATACGAGAATGGCCAGAAGGTGTGTGCTCGTATTGAAGAACAATTTAAAAATAAAAACAAAAATTCCAAAATAAAACTCGTATCCAGATTACAGGCAATTGAACCTGTGGAAATGTAGAATTGGAGGGACTTTTTTGAATAGTAGAATATTGTGCCGCTTTGCCGCTCTGTGCATGGCGGTAATTCTGCTACTGAACTTTCCTGTGGCGTGCAGCAAAACGCCTGACAGTGGTAATACAGACACTTCTACATCCTCTACGTATGAGACGGAAGATGGAAGTAGTGAAAAACAAAGCAGTAGCCCGGATAATACAACTGCATCAGAATCGACGAGTCAGCCGGCAAGTACTTCGGAGGAACCGACGAGTACGGAGGAGCCGACAAGTACAGAGGAACCGATAAGCACAGAGGAACCGACAAGTACGGAGGAACCGACAAGTACAGAGGAACCGATAAGTACAGAGGAACCGACAAGTACAGAGGAGCCGACGAGTACAAAGGAACCGACGAGCACAGAGGAGCCGACGAGCACGGAGGAGCCAACGAGCACAGAGGAACCGACAAGTACACCGGAGCCGACGAGTACACCGGAACCTACAACTCCTGAAGAGACAACTCCCGCGGTTGTAGAACCGCCGGTTGTGGTTGTAGGAGATATAAAGGAGGCTTTTGCGCCGGGAATCAAAGTCAGTTCGCAGAATGGTGCAACAATAGATTACAGTAATGCCGGTGATGGTTATGTTATGATTAAGATGACCGGCGCTATTTCAAATCTGAAGGTACGTATTATATATCAGGATGGTACAACATACGATTATGATTTGAATAGGAACGGGACTTATGAAACATATTCGTTACAATCAGGAAGTGGTTCGTATACGATCGGAATATACCAAAATAACGGTCAGGGTCGATATTTTCAGGTGCATGCAACGACGGTAAAGATATCTTTGACTAATGAAAATAATCCTTATCTGATCCCGACGCAACGCATTAGCTATACGAAAGAATCGGAAGCAGTCAAAAAGTCATTTGAACTTTGTGCAGGCAAGACGTCGGACGAACAGAAGGTTACTGCAATATATGAATACATTGTAGGGAATGTAAAGTATGATTACGATAAGGCCGCCAATGTAGGTAATAATTATATTTCAGCAGCAGATGTTACACTTAGTTCTAAAAAAGGCATATGTCTTGATTATGCGGTGCTTATGGCATCGATGCTCAGGGCACAGGGAATCCCGACGCAGGTCATTTATGGTTCGGCAAAAGGGGCATCCTGGCATGCATGGAACAAAGTATATTACAATGGCAAATGGACGCTTTTTGACGCTACATTCGCAGCGGGAGGAGCGACCGGACAGAATTATGTTGAAGTAAAACGATACTAACCTGTAAAATGGAGGAAATATATAATGGCTAATTTTTTAAAACTTAAAAAGACACTGCCGCCGGATGAGATTTCAATGTTTTGTGAACAGGTGGCTTTGATATTAAAATCAGGAATTCAGTTACATGACGGAATGGATACGCTTTGCGAAGGAATAGAAGATGAAAAGGCAAAGAAGATTTTTTCAGAGGTAAGCGAAGTTGTATCGGATACAGGTTCATTACATAAAGGACTTGAGTCGGTAGGGGTTTTCCCGGAGTATATGACCAACATGGTGCTTATCGGAGAAGAGGCAGGAAAGCTTGAAGAGGTAATGGAGTCATTGTCGCTTTATTATGAGAATGAGAACACTATTAAGAAGTCTATACATACGGCAATTTCATATCCTATACTTCTTGTATGTATGATGGCGGTAGTTCTTACCGTGCTTATTACGAGGGTTATGCCATTGTTTGAGGAGATATTTAAGAACCTCGGGACAGAGATGTCCGCAACCGGTAAGATGATTATGGGCTTTGGTATTAACTTTGGAAAAATAACTCTTATAGTTATTGTAGCTGTTCTTTTTATTGCGCTTTTAATCTATTTAATAGTTGAATTTACAGGAAATGGATATAAAGTTCGCGAGGTAGTGCAGAGGCTTCCTTTCCTTAAAAAACTTAATAAAACGATAACGTCAGCCAGACTTTCGTCCGTTCTTGCAATGATGCTTTCAAGCGGTTTGGAACTTGAAAAGGCACTTGAACTTGCACCGGGAGTTGTAAGTGACAGACTTACCAAGCAAAAACTTAAAGAGTGTGCAAACATGGTGCAGGAAGGTACTTCATTTGTAGAGGCTATTACAAAGATAAAGGTATTCCCGGCATTGCATACAAGAATGATTAATGTAGGCTTTAAGGCGGGAAAACTTGATGAGGTTTTAAAAAGACTTTCCAAGCTTTATGAGGATGAAGTAAATGATGAGATAGCAAAAGTTGTATCATTTATCGAACCGACAATGGTAGCATTTTTATCAGTAATTATTGGTGGTATACTTATTTCAATTATGTTGCCGCTTGCAAGCATTATGTCGTCAATCGGTTAATAAAGGGAGTGCAGGAATATGCATTTGTATAAAAAAAATAAATCTGTTTCAGATTTTGCAATATTGATATCAATAGTGCTCTTTTTGGTTGTTGTTGCGTATTTTTTTACTGCATTTAACAATATGTCCGACGGCATAGATTCGCAACAGAAGGAAGCACTTCATAAAGCGATAGACAATGCAGTGGTAAGTTGTTATGCAGTAGAGGGAAGCTATCCGGACAGTATAGAGTATCTTGAGGAACACTACGGACTTACATATGACCATGAGACTTTTTATGTGGAATACAGTAGTTTTGGTGCTAATATAAGACCGGCAGTAAGCATTATAGTGCTCGAGGCAGGAGGCGTTAAGGATGAGTAGTGTTAATTCAAAATCAAAGTCCCATGCCATGGAGATTATTTTCCCCTTGTTGTTATTCGGCTTATTTGCAGTAATGTCCTTATTTTTGGTGATAATAGGTTCGGATGTTTATACTAAGATTGTTAAGAATTCGGATGATAACAGTAAGATTCGTATATCAGTTTCATATCTTGCCAATAAGATGAGAGCGTATGATTCGGAAGAATATAGCGTGTATGTGGACAGGCTGTCTGATGTCGAGGTTCTTGTTTTTGAAGAGGATGTAGCAGGATACACATATCAGAATCTTGTTTACTATTATGAAGGTGCACTTAGGGAAGTCATGATTCAAAAGGGATATACATTTTCACCTGAGTTTGGTGATTTGCTGGTTGAGGGTGTGACGGGCTTCTGGCTTGAGACAAATCCCGATAAGGACGTGGTGTCTTTTACGGTTGCAGGTACAAAAGGTACACAGCATTCCATGGAAATCACATACAGGAGCGGTGATATTAA
>JAZNXQ010000039.1:0-1878 GCA_045593945.1 Lachnospiraceae bacterium
TCGCAAGTCCAAGTACCGCATCGGGCTTTAAAACAACTACGCTTCCGATGATGTCTGCTGCCTTTTTGCTAAGTTCTTCGTAATTCTTTGTTTTGATAATAATCATTGTCCTGTCCTCCTATATTATACTATTATACTGTATGACCCTGTTTTTTAATAACTTCTATCACTTCATCAACATAGCTTTCACATTCTTCAAGTGTAGCTGCCTCAACCATTACGCGGATAACCGGTTCAGTACCGCTCTCGCGCACAAGAATTCTTCCGTCATTGCCAAGCTTAGAAGCAACGCCGTCAACAGCAGCAATAACCGCCTCGTCACCACGTGCCTCCGGCTTACTCTTAACACGGATATTCTTAAGCACCTGCGGGAAAATCTTAACGGGTGATGCAAGCTGAGATAAAGTCTTCTCTTTGGCAAGCATAACCTCCATAAGCTTAAGTGATGTTAAAATGCCGTCACCGGTGGTCGCATACTTACTGAAAATAATATGTCCCGACTGCTCGCCACCGATTCTGTGTCCGTTGTTAACCATATTCTCGTACACATACTTATCACCTACAGCAGTCTTCTCATAGTCAATACCTGCCGCATCAAAAGCCTTATATAATCCGAAATTAGACATAACTGTCGTAACTACGGTATTATTAAGCAGTTTGCCTCTCTCCTTCATGTATGTGCCATATATATACATAGTCAAATCACCGTCAATAATGGTTCCGTCACCGGAAACAGCTATACATCTGTCCGCGTCTCCATCATAAGCAAAACCTACGTCCAAACCATTATCAACCACATACTTCTGTAAAACCTCAATATGTGTAGAACCGCAACCTGTATTAATGTTAAGTCCGTCAGGTTCAGCATTAATAACATATGTCTGTGCTCCGAGTGCATCAAAAACATTTTTCGCAATCTGCCATGCACTACCATTGGAGCAGTCGAGACCAACCTTAACATTGCGGAAAGAATGTGTCGCAATAGAAATAAGATATCCTACATATCTGTTACGTCCTGCAACATAATCAACCGTACGTCCAATCTCATCCTTAACAGCAAGAGGAATCTCTTCTGTCTCTCCGTCAAGATAAGCCTCAATCTCAAGAATTGTCTCCTCATCCATCTTCTCACCCTGAGAATTAAGAAGCTTTATACCATTATCATAAAAAGGATTATGACTTGCAGAAATCATAATACCACAATCAAACTCATCCACTCTCGTTATGTAGGATACACTGGGAGTAGTCGTAACATGCATAAGATAAACATCCGCTCCGGATGCCGTAAGGCCTGCAACCAAAGCATACTCATACATATACGAGGAACGTCTTGTATCCTTACCGATTACAACACGACACTTCTTACCGTTCTTCTTACCGTAATACCAGCCAAGAAATCGACCGATACGCACGGCATGATCATATGTTAAATCCACATTTGCTTCTCCTCTGAAGCCGTCTGTTCCAAAATACTTACCCATATAACTATTCTCCTTTTCGGATATAAAATTTAACGGAGTAATTATATCACTATTGAAAATGACTAGCAATAAATTTTTTCAAAAAAATTACTTTTTTTCAGTCTCAATCAGTGCCTTTTCCCAATATTTTTCAGGGACATCCGGCCAGTTACACTCACCCTTTTCCCGCTTACAAAGCTCCATTGCCCTGCCAAGTACTGTCCCGTTACTTACAAGACCATCTCTTAATAATCTCTCTGTGCTTCTACTCCAGGATGGTGCATGAAAAAAAAGAGTCTCTGCCTCCATATCCGCAATTACGGCAGCAACATCATATTCCAGGCTCACAAAATCCTCCTGCCAGCCGTCCTCAGTACTCTCAAGAATTAAAAACTGTGCCTTGCCTCCACTTCCAAGC
>JAZNXQ010000040.1:0-1796 GCA_045593945.1 Lachnospiraceae bacterium
GATGTACAGCTTGACAATCTGCACGAGATACTTTCGCATCTCAAGAAAGAAGCTCCGCCTGCAACTACGGAAGAGTTTGAAAGCAGGGCTATTCTGTATCATGTACTAATGGACATCGAGGATTTCCTGCTGATTAAGAAAAGATTTGTGGATAATCTGGATATTAAGCATAGAAATGAGACATTTATAAAAGATTTATAAGATATAAAAAGGCGCTGTAAAAGCGCCTTTTTTCATAAATCATTTACAAAACACAAACCTGTTCAGCCTGCACAATTCCCTGTTATCAAACCAGTCCTTAAACCACCCTGTCTTACCGTTCTCAAAAGTAAAAAGCAAATCATGCTTTCCGGTTATGGGCGGCATATCAATTTGCAATATACCATTATCAAGCGGTATAATTCCCTGTCCGACAGGCTCTGAAGTCTCACTGTCAAGATGTACCTTGATTATTCCCGACTGTCCGCATCCCTCAAGTTCCAAGAACAATTTAAGGGATGTTCCCGAATAATCCTCACCGAAATCAAAAGAACGGTAACCTATTACAGAACCCGGCAAAATATTAATAATCGGTCTGCTAAACACATTCTTTTCGGCTACAAAACATTTGCCTTTAAGTACACAAGCAAGCTCTGCCTTAGTCTCATAATAAGGATTAAGCGATTTATCAAGACCATGTGACGTCATCTTAACATACTTAAAACTTCCGTCAGGAAGAAGCTCTGTACGCTCCACACAGCCCCTTCTGGACATTATTGTATTGTTTGTAGTCTTATGATAGAAAATGTACCACTCACCATTAATACATGCCACAGAGCCGTGGTCATTGCCACCAGGATGTCCGTCCGAATTGTCTACAATATATCCTCTGTATGTAAACGGTCCTGTGGGGCCGTCCGAAGTAGCGTAAGCAAGACGTGACCCTTGCCTGGGTGAATATATAAGATAGTATGTGTTACCGATTTTTCTCGGAGAACATGCTTCAAAAAAGTTGTGGGGTTCTCCCTTTGCAAGGATATCCTTTTTATAGCTTCCCGGTATTACGGTTCTCATATCACTTGGGTCAACCTCAAACATATAAGAATGCAAAAATCCGCAGTACACATAAACCCTTCCGTCATCATCTACCAGAACTCCGGGGTCAATCATTACAGCATCCTTCATATCCCGCAGAGCAATCTCATACTGCGTACCGTTCTCTTCGGGCTTACCATCCACCAGATAATCATCCAATGCATCCGGATTATCAAGATACTTCTCCGGATTATTCTTAATATCTTCGTACTGCGCTGTTGCATCATATCTGCCAAGTAATCTGAACGGCCCTTCCGGCTTATCACTCACTGCCACACATCCCGGCGCATCCACAATATACGCATAAAGATAATATTTGCCGTCCTTCTCAACTACATCGGGGGCATAAAGCTCACGCTGTGTCCAATCGGCGTCAGAAGCATGGTCACGGTCTGCTCTTGTATGAAAACAGTCTCCGTGACATATCCAGTTTGTCGGGTCAGAAAGCGGTGCCGACCAAACCTTAAGTTTATAATCACAAAAATATTCTGAATCAACTCTGTCGTGGGAACCGTACACATATATGCGGTCACCAAATACTCTTGGCTCACCGTCCGGTACATATTCCCATGTAGGAAGATATGGATTAGGCATGTTTAGGACTCCTTTGCTTTTATTTATGACTTTTCAAATTACATCTTTTTTATAAATTCTTTTACGAAATTATTCCCTATACTTGCAAAGTATACGCCTAAAAGCTCTCAATAATTCTCTCAAACGCT
>JAZNXQ010000041.1:0-7879 GCA_045593945.1 Lachnospiraceae bacterium
CAGAGTCCGTCTCTTTGCCGTAGCAGCAACCTGCAAGAAAACAGCCGATACGACCGAAAGCCTGTGCAAGGGCAACAGAAGGCATTACAAGGTCGAAATACTCGGGAAAGTTAAGTTTGTAATGGCGGCAGTAGATATATCCCGCAAGTACTCCAAGAATAATTCCGCCGTAAACAACGAAACCGCTACCGATATTTAAAAATCTTGAAGGGTCTTCAAGGTAATATTTAAGGTCTGTAATATAGTGCATGAGCTTGGCACCGAGTATTCCGAAGATAATACAGGTAAAGGCAAGACCGAAAATAAGATCGTCTCGCATTTCTTTCTTCTTGGCACGCTTTTCGCCCATAATAAGAGCGAGGATAAAGCCGAGGGCTATCATTGTTCCGTATCCTGCAATCTCAAGAGGACCAATTTTAAATAATATATGTCGCATTATAATTCTCCAATCCGTAAATATGTTTTAAGGGGAAACATCATTCCCGAAGGTCTGTTTTGCAAACCATTTTGCACTGCGTAAAGAATACCATAAATAAGCAGTAAATTCAAGGGCTCACTAAAACAATGTTACAATTATAAATTCGCCAAAAAGAAATAATAGAGAGAAATAGTTACTTGCTAGAAATTAGTATAGATATTATAATTATAAACATACATAAATTTTTATTTAGCTATAGAAAGGACCGTAATATATTCGGCGGACGGATCTTTGAAGGAAGGAAATCGGAATGATAATAAAGGATTTTTTACAGAACGATATAATTAAGCTTTGCAGTTATCCCAAGGAAGCACCGGGTTGGATAGATGGTGTATATTATCCCAGAGTGATGAATATGAGTGAAACAATTGCTGTGGACGAGAAGGATGGCTGTGCGCATTTTCATGTGAAAGCATGGAAGGAGATCGAAGAGACCGGTTACGGTGTATACTTTTATGAGGAAGCACCAAATGTCGTGATTAAGCTTGACAATGTGAATTATGATGTGACGATAGTGTTTGCCAATCCTACGGACACGGACTACAAAGCACATGTGCGTGCCAATAATGTGGTTAAGGCGGCAGAGGTTACAGTAGAGAGCGGTAAGGAACAGGAAGTAAGCTTTGCGGTTCCTGTGTATACCGGCGAGTTAAGGCTCTCGGTGCTTCCGGGTTTCCTTTCGGAGCTTTCGGCAGAGGCAGCGGAAGGCGATATCTACATAAAAGAAATCAGGGTAGAGGAATGTGCCGCAAAAGCGCCTGCGACAAAGCCGACACTTTTTCTGGCGTCTGACTCAACAGTACAGCCTTACGGTGAGAAAAATTATCCGCAGACAGGTTGGGGACAGCCGCTTTACTTGTTCTTCGGACCGGAGAAAGAAGGAGAAGACCGTCATCTTGCAGACAGAGTTGTGGAGCTTCCGGAGATTATAATAAATAACCGTGCCATTGCGGGAAGAAGTTCCCGTTCATTCCTTGAAGAAGGACGCCTTGATGAGATTTTGCTTGCGATAAATAAGGGAGATTTTGTACTTATTCAGTGGGCACACAATGATGGTAACAAGGTAAGACCGAACAGATACGTGTTACCTATAGATTATCCGGTATTTATCGGTTATTATGTGGATGGAATTATTCAGAGAGGTGCAACGCCGATTCTTGTTACAGCGGTAACTATGCGTAATTGCGATTGGAACGAAAACAAAGAATTTACGATTGCTTTTCCGGAATACAGATATGAGCTTATGAAGTTTGCGGCTGAGCGTAACCTGCCGCTTATTGACCTCGGTAAAAAGAGTTGTGAGCTTGTGGCTGAACATGGTCCGGAGGGCAGTAAGAGTATATATATGTGGATTAAGGAGGGTCAGTATCCCGACAGCACATTTGCGGCAGGTTGTACGGACAATGCGCATCTTAAGGTGTACGGAGCAATGCTTTTTGCAAATATTGTGGCAAAGAGTATAGCAGAGTATGACTCAGATGACAGACTTGACGTGTTAAAATCACTGGTTTGCCCTAGAGATTACATCGAGAATCCGGAGGCGGGCATGGATTGGTCAGCAGGAGATGATGATGGTGTAATTGGCGGCTTTGTGATGCACGAGCTTTCTATTGATGGAGCCCAGGCTAATTTCCTGCTTAATTGGAACCGAGTAGATAAAGCAGAATTGTATCGTGTCTACAGGCGTGAAAAGGGCGAGAAGGATTATGCGGTTGTACGTGAAGTGACAAAGGACGAAAAGGACAATGCGACAACACTTCCTTTTGCAGCACCCGCGAATAAGATATACGAGTTTTATGTTGAGGCGCTTGATGAGAGCGGCAAAGAAATAAGCAAGAGTAAAGTAATAGAAGTTAAGGCTGTGTAGAATAAATGCAATCAAAAAGGAGTTGTGTGATAGATGTCACGCAACTCCTTTAATATGCTATATTGATTAAAAATGTGTAGGTGTTACTATTGCTTTTTGAAATAAAAAAAGCGGGTGATGGGAATCGAACCCACGTATCTAGCTTGTGAGGCCGGTGTTCTACCATTGTACTACACCCGCATGAAGTGCCCAGAACCGGAATCGAACCAGTGACACGAGGATTTTCAGTCCTCTGCTCTACCGACTGAGCTATCTGGGCATACTGAATTTTCAGCACAAAAAATATTTTACAATGCTTTTTCTATAATGTCAAGTATAAGAAGGAATATTTTTCATGGCTGTGAAGACCACAAAATACCATGCCAAAACAGTCGAAAAACATTGACAAAAAAGGCTCGTTGTTATACGATAGTAGAGGTGAGAAAAATCAAGAGTACGGCGTTGTATTCAAGGTATATTGTTGTTTTTTTGCAGGATGAATGTCTTGTCATACGCTGTATGATAAGATTTTTTTTTGCGGTTTTTTAAAACTATATATAACGGAGGACAAAGTAATGGCAAAAGAAAAAGTTACTATCGGTAACGAAGGCATTTACGATGCGAGACAGCTCGGAGTGCCGAAAATGATTACGCTTGGTTTACAGCATATGTTCGCAATGTTTGGTGCGACAGTGCTTGTTCCGGCGTTAACAGGTCTTAGTGTTTCAGCTACATTGTTGTTTGCAGGCTTAGGAACATTGTTGTTCCACTTCCTTGCTAAGGGAAAGGTTCCTGCGTTCCTTGGTTCATCATTTGCATTCCTTGCAGGTTACGGCGCAATCGCACCTAACGGTGAGAAGGAATTATTACCGTATGCGTGTGTCGGTGTTGCATGTGCAGGTTTGTTGTATCTTGTTTTAGCAGGTCTTGTTAAGGCATTTGGTGCGAAGAAGGTTATGACATTCTTCCCGCCCGTTGTTACAGGTCCGATTATCATCGCAATCGGTCTTACATTGTCATCATCAGCTATCAATAACTGTAAGGCAAACTGGCTTGTAGCCGTAGTTGCTATAGCTATCGTTATCGTTTGTAATATTTGGGGTAAGGGCATGATTAAGATTGTGCCGATTATCATCGGTGTTATTGGTTCGTACCTTGTAGCAGTTGCTATGGGCGATGTAGATTTTACAACAGTAAAAGAAGCTTCATGGATTGGTCTTCCGTTTAAATTCGAGGATACAGTATTTTCATTATTCAAAAATCCCGATGCGTCACTTATCGTTACTGCAATCATCACAATCATGCCGATTGCGATTGCAACAATGGTAGAGCATATCGGTGATATTTCAGCTATTTCATCAACAGTAGGCAAGAACTATATTGAGGAGCCCGGTCTTCACCGTACACTTCTTGGTGACGGTCTTGCAACAACTGTTGCATCGCTTTTCGGTGCTCCCGCCAATACAACATACGGCGAGAACACAGGTGTACTTTCACTCACTAAGGTTTATGACCCGAGAGTAATCCGTATCGCAGCATATTTTGCAATTTTCTTCTCCTTCTCACCTAAGTTTGCAGCACTCGTAAGCTCAATGCCTACAGCTACAATCGGTGGTGTATCGCTCGTACTTTACGGTATGATTTCTGCAGTAGGTGTAAGAAATGTAGTTGAGAATAAAGTTGATTTTACAAAGAACAGAAACGTTATTATCGCAGCTTTGATCCTTGTACTTTCAATCGGTATCAAGTTCACATCAGTATACAATGCAGCGGGTGAAGAGGTTATCGCAGGCGGAATTAACTTCGCAATCGGAAGCGTTAATATTTCACTTTCAGGTCTTGCGGTAGCAGCGATTGTAGGTATTGTTCTTAATGCAATTCTTCCCGGCAAGGATTATGATTTTGGCAGCGAGGAAGCAAAAGAGGAATAAGAGTATAAGTTTTACAAAGGAATTGGTGTAAGTAATGAACAGATTAGTAAGAGAGTACCGTTTAAGAACGGCGGATTTTGACAGATATGACAGGATGCTTCCTGCGTCGATTATGGATATTTTTCAGGACATGGCAGGAGAGCATGCAGGTTATATCGGGGTAGGTCATAAAGACCTTGTAGAGCAGAATCTGTTTTGGATACTTCTTCGCGTGAAGTATGAAGTGATTGAATACCCGAAGATGTATTCGCTTGTCACGGCTAAGACATGGCCCCATGAAGCCAAGAAGCTTGATTTTATCAGGGATTTTCAGCTTGTGGACGAGGATGACAATTTGTTGATAAAAGGTACTTCTTTGTGGGCGCTTGTGGATATCTCTACACGTAAGATGGTTATGCCCAAGAATGTTCAATTTAACATTGATGAGTATTGGCAGGAATCGACCTTTGAGGAGAAGTTCCTTAAAGCGGGTGATTTTGAGGTGACGGAGGATATGGTTCCGTACGAGGTTGTCAGCAGATACACTGATATCGATGTCAACGGTCATGTCAACAATACCAAGTATACCAATTTCGTACTTAATGCGCTTAATTTGCCCGAGACGGAGCAGATATCATTCTTGCAGATTGATTATAAAAAAGAGGTTCTTGAAGGCGAGAAGCTTTTGATATATCAAACGAGGGAAGAAGACACGGTGATGTGCAAGGGCTGTAACGAAGCAGGAGATACGATGTTCGTTACGAAGATTAGGCTTAAGACAGTTTAAATATAACACCACGGTAATGTATTGCCGTGGTGTTTCTTGTTAATGGGGGGTGCGGTGTGGTATAATTGATTAGAGAGGCGATAACGCTGAATTTGAGGAGGTTTTATGATATGAAAATACTTGAATTTGGTGATACCAGTAAAAGAAAAATTATTCTGATACATGGATTTCAGTGTCCTTGGCAGGTGTGGAACAGATATATAGAGTATTATCAAAACAAGTTTCATATTATAATACCTATTATGTCAGGACATAACCCGGAAGTTGAGGAAGATTTTATTTCGTTTACATCAGATGCAAAGGAAATAGAGGATTATATTCTTTCACATTATGGAAAAGAAATATATGCTGTGTATGGAATGTCAATGGGTGGAGTATTAACCGCAACTTTATGGCAGAATAATAGATTATTGTTTGATAAAGTGATTTTTGATGGGTCTCCGTTAGTATCTTATAATAGATTCATGAAAGACTTTATGAAGAAATTTTATATTGATATTACCCACAAATCACAGCGACGAGATAAGAAAACAGTAGAACAAGCTACAAAAGTAATTATTTCTGAAGATAATCTTGAATGCTTTTTGAAAGTCCTTGATAATATGTCAGATGTAACTGTTGAAAATAGTATAAATAACATAGCCGATTTCAAATTAAGTCAAAATATAAACACGCCTAATACAGAGGTGTATTTCTTTCATGGGACAGCTGTTAATGAAATGCTTGCAAAAAAATCCGCTAAATATGTTAGAAAATATTATCCTGCTACAGTAATAAAATGTTTCAAAGGTAAATTCCATTGTGAAAATGCTTTATTTTATCCAGAGATTATGATTACTGAATTGGATAAGGTGTTTAATGAATAGAAAGCTTTGAATTTGGTGGAGGTGTTTGTATGATAGGTTTTAGTATTATGATGTGGTTTGTTTCATTTGTAATGCTTATGGTTGCAATATCCTTGTTAAAGGGTAATACTTCTGCTATACATGGGAAGGTTTTTGAAGCAACAGAAGACAAGGTCGGATATGGAAAACAATTGGGTAAAATGTGTGTGTTTATAAGTGTCGGATTGTGTATATGTGGAGTGGTGGCGTTATTGCTGAAAGGAAATAAGGCAATAGCTTGTTCTTTGATAATGCTTTTAGTGGTTTTTGTTATATCTGCCATATGGTGTTTTTTAATACAAAAAAGGTATAGGAATTAAACAAAATCGAACTTACGGAGGATATAATATGCAGACGTTTAGTTTAAATGAAATGTTGGAAATGCAAAAGGCATTGCAGGAAAACTATAAAGATAAATGGGAGCCTCTTTCACCTGAGTTGGGAAAAAACCAACTGCTTTGGATGATAAGTGAAATTGGTGAAGTGATTGACATTATAAAAAAGCATGGTGGGACGAAAGCTTCTACGGATGTTGCATTGAGAAAAGATCTTGTAGAGGAAATGGCGGATGTTCTTATGTTTTATAATGATGTGTTGCTTTGTTACGGAATAACTGCTGAAGAACTGAAGCAGGCATATACTGAGAAGTTTGAGAAGAATATGAAACGTTGGTAAAATCTGATTTGTGAGGTGAAGGTATGGCAAAAAGTGCGAGCAATCACATTACCAGTTGTACTATTTCTTGGGAAAATACAGAAGATATATTAAGCGTTGTAACAAAAGTGCTTCAAACAGAAATTCATGTAAGACTTTATAATAGTGGTAATTTAATCGGTGGAAGAATATGGCCGATGTCCGAGCAACAGAAACAAGAACTGTATGGCATTTTATATAATTGCATTGAAGATTGGGATTGTGACGATTATACAGTTGATGAGTCCGATGGTAATCACTGGCAGTTTAAGATATGTACTCAAAGGAGTTGTCTCAGAACAGTTTGTGGTACAATCGAGCCACCGCCACATGGCGTGGAGATTAAGAAGATACTTGCTGGAATAATTGGCGAAGATAATTGTTATTTCTTTTAACCAGAAAGTTGTTATTTTTTGATCAAAGAATTTGACAACTTCCGATATGGTGAACAGTTAGAAGAACTTGAATTTGACGGAGAGATAGTGAAATGGATATTAAGAGTTACAATGAATATATGACAGCGGAAATGCTGATGGGTCCTAATAGTGCAAGAATCTTGGAAGAGTTGTTAAAGCACTATCCATTGCAATTAAGTAACGAGAACAAGGTGCTTGATTTAGGGTGCGGAAAAGGATTGACAAGCCTTATACTTGCAAGAGAAACAGGGGCAAAAGTATATGCAAATGACCTCTGGGTTAGTGCAGAAGATAATAGAAAGCGATTTGAGGCTTGGGGCATTGGCGAACAAATCACACCTGTTTGTGAGGATGCTAACAATTTAAGCTTTGCAAAAAGGCAGTTTGATATTTTAGTCAGCATTGACTCTTATCACTATTTTGCTACTGATATTGGCTTTTTTGAAAATAAGATTTTGCCTTTTCTTAATAATAACGCTGTTGTGTTGATTGGTATTCCCGGCATCAAGGATGAATATACAGGCCGTTCCGAAGCACTTCTTTCTGAATGGTTGGGAAATGAGGCCTATATGTTTAAGAGTCCGATGGAATGGAAAGAAATCATTGGCAATCACAATAGAATTGAAAAGATTGAAACTTGGGAAATGGGTTGTTTCGACTTCGCTTGGAATGAGTGGTTCGCCACCGAGCACAAATATGCCTTAGGAGATAAGCAATTTTTTGAAACACTCATCAAGCCATATACCTGTTTTGTTGGTATTTACATTAAGATAAAATGAATAAGCCAATTCCAATAAGTCGAACAGTTAGATAAATAAGAATTTGTAGAGGAGGCTACATACTGTGAACAAAGAAGAATTACACG
>JAZNXQ010000042.1:0-19778 GCA_045593945.1 Lachnospiraceae bacterium
TCATTATCCAGTGTGCTTATCTCGTATCTGTCAAAAAACATTCCTTCATCCTTGTAGTTGCCTCTTATTCCGCCCACTGACGGATTCTCTGAGCCAAGCATACGCCATGTCGGATGAAGTATTCTGTCCTCCTCATAAAATGTCTCTGCCCGGTTTCTCCAACGTCCGGTATAGTTGTAACCCACAACATCAACCGTATCAAGGAAGTCCTCTGTCGCACTCCATGCAGGCACGGAAGCAATGTTATCGCAGGCAGTTGTCACCATTCTTGAGTGGTCCTCCCTATGGCAGATATCCTGCAAAAACTTTGCGATTGCCACGCCGTCGCGGGATGCCTGCTCAGGAATCTCATTGCCGATACTCCAAAGAATTACCGAAGGATGATTAAAATCCCTGTGTATCATTTTAACGAGGTCTGCTTCAACATTATTCTTAAAGAACTGGCTGTACCCATATGAAAAATTCTCTGAAAAATAATTGTGGTTTTTATTTTTACCGAGCATCCATTCGTCACAGATTTCATCCATAACAAGAAAACCGAGTTCATCACACAAATCAAGGAATTCAGGACTCGGCGGATTATGTGCACATCTGATACCGTTACAGCCCATATCCTTTAATTTCTTAAGTCTGCGCTCCCAGATTTCCGGGTAGCCAACCGCACCCGCAAGGCCGCAATCATGATGCAAACACATACCCTTTATCTTCACGGATTCTCCATTAAGTAAAAATCCCCTGTCACAATCAAATGTTGCTGTACGCAAACCAACACGCACCATAAGTTCATCCACCGACTCACCATCTACCATAACTGTGCTTACGAGTGTATAAAGATACGGGTCTTTATCCGTCCAAAGATGCGGCGTTTTAATGTCCGGACGTGTCTCACACTGTCCCTTTTCACCGGGCTCAAGATATATGCCGGCACCGGCCTTGGTTATGAGCTTGCCTTCTACATCGTATAACTTGTGCACAACACCTGTGTAAACAGGAGAATCCGTCTCATTCACAAGTGTTGCACGGAGCTGTATAGATGCAATATCCTGTGTAGGATAAATTCCGTTCGTATCATACTGAAGTCCCCACAAATCAAAATGGACCTTACCTGTTCGAATAAGTGTTACATTGCGATAAATACCGGAACCACTGTACCATCTGCTGTTAGGCTGTTTACTGTTATCCACACGGACTGCCAGTACATTCTCACCTTTAAGAAGTTTACCTGTAAGTTTTGCCGTAAAAGGTGTATAACCATAAGCATGCGAAGCAATCTGTTCGCCGTTAAGATAAACAGTGGCACACATATACACACCATCAAAAAGAAGGCTTACTTCCTCATCTTTCTGTAAATCCTCTATCACAAAATGCTTACGGTACCAGCCCGTTCCTGCCACAGCAAATCCACCGCCGCCACCTGTCATAGCGTCTTCCCTAAGTTCGTTCTCTATGCTCCAGTCATGCGGAAGATTAAGCAATCTCCACTGCGAATCATTGTATTCTTTACAGGCATATTCTACGTTATCATCAAGAATGAATTGCCATGCATAATTAAAATTCTCCGTTCTTCTCATATTTTCCTCCCAATATCATTTCCCTGTTATTTTATATTTTACCATATTTGCATTCTAATCTCAACAAAAAACCCCACAGGGTATTGCTACCCTGCGGGGTTCTTATATGTGTGTTACGTTCTGGAACAATCAAGTTGAACCAAATACTTAATTAGTGATATAAATCGTACTGAGCGTTCATTTCCTGAGTAACGATGTCACCACCAGCTGCTACCCACTGATCAAGCTGTGCCTGAAGAGCGATGTCATCGATTACACCTGTGATGTAATCTGTCATAGCAGCACCGATGATAGCGTCAAGATCAGCACCAACTTCTGTATTCTTGTCTGATGTAAGGCCTACACCGTAGTCAGCAACAAGATACTGCTTGTTAGCAACGTAGATCTCGCCCTCTCTCTTACGAGCTTCTGATGCAGCTTCAACGCCAACTAACTTAGCCTGCTCTTCTGCATTGTGGAAGTAAGGAACCATCTGGTTGTAACCGTTTCTGTATGTACCTGAACCAAGACCCTTCGCTGTTCTCTCGTCTGCTGTGTAGATATATACATATCCGTTCTCTCCGAGATCCCAGTCCTGACCTTCGATACCGTAGTTGATGAGGTTAGTCATCTCAGCATCGTTGATGTCGTTAAGGAACTGAAGTGCGTTCATAAGGTCATCCTCTGTAGGAGACATGCTCTTAGGAATAGCAACATAACCTGCATAACCATTGTTCTGAGGCTTAACTTTGATACCGTAACCAGCATCTACACCTGTGATGTATGTCCACTCAGCGTTAGGGAATAAGCCGGGAGCTTCTTCTGTACCAACCATGTTCTCATATGCCTTACGGATATCATCAGCACACTGAATGTAAATACCGCAGATACCTGACTGTACGTATGTACCACGAGCCTTACCAGCTGCTGTTGAAAGGAAGTCCTGAGGAACTAAACCTTCTGAATAAACCTGACGCATCCACTTAAGAGCTGTCTTGAAGCCTTCTACCTGTGAATAGTGAACAAGGTCACCGTTTGCATCAAGACCCCAGTTATTGGGAACGTTCCACCAGCACATCATATGTGTAAGAGCACCTGTCCATGCATCCCATGCGAATGCATATGTATCGTTCTTACCGTTCTGGTCAGGGTCATTGTTTGTAAACTGTCTAGCCATCTCAAGAAGGTCATCAATTGTCTCAGGAGTACCGATGTTGAGTGCATCAGCCCAGTCCTGACGGAAAGATGTAGCCATACGACCTACGTTTGCTCTCGCACGCGGAACACCGTAGATAGCGCCCTTGAATGAAGCTGCAAGACGTGTTGACTCAGGGATAACTGTTAAGTTATCGAATAAATCAATGTAGTCTGTGATATCCCAGAATACGTTGTACTGACAAGCGTTCTGGAACTCAGCATTCTGATCTGTAACCATGATTGTAGCCATCTCACCTGAAGCATACTTAAGTGTAAGCTTCTCGTAGTAAACTGAGAGATCATAAAGTTCCCATGTAATCTCTGTGTTTGTGTACTCTTCGATTCTCTTTCTGAACTCGATTGTCTGAGGGTTGTCATCATGTGAATGATCTCCACCTGATAATAAAACTGTTAATTTTGCTGCGGGCTCTGCTGTAGTTGTGGGAGCTGTTGTCTGCTGCTCGCCGCCACCCTGTGTAGTTGTGGGAGCTGTTGTTGACTCATTATTTGAGCCACCGCAACCTGCGAATGCAGATACTGCCATAACTGCTGCAAGAGCTAAAGCTAATACTCTTTTTTTCATGTTTCTCCTCCTATATTTTGCATTTTATGCTAAAGGATTGCTCCTAGTAACACCTTATTCACCGGTAATACCGGATCTTTCAATACCTTCCATGAAAAGTCTCTGTGCGAAGGCAAAGAAAAGTATAACAGGCGCACTGATAAGTGTCGCCGATGCCATGATAACAGCATCATTAAGTGTATCCTCACCATCTGCCAAGCCGAGCTGAGCCATCATCTCATACATCTGCTCCGGCGGTGCGTTAACAACACTTACGATATAAGAAATTCGACCGGGAAGGAATCCCATATCAGCTCTGTCGATATAACGACCGGGCTCGTAGGAATCATTCCAATGCCATACTATGGACAATACGGTAGCAACTACCATAGTTGACTGTCCAAGCGGGAACACAACCTTAAGATATGTTGAAAGGAAACCACAACCGTCAATTCTTGCTGCATTCTCAAGATCTCTGGGCAATGTAAGGTAGAACTGTCTGAAAAGGAATACATACAGACCACCTCTTAAGCCAAAGCCGAGGAAACAGGGAATAATAAGCGGTAAATAAGTGTTAGTCCACTTAAGGTTTGCATATGTAAGGTACATAGGGATAATCATTGTCTGAATCGGTACGATAAATGCAAGGATAACCACGAAGAACAATACCTTCTTGAGTGGGAAATTAAATCTTGCAAAACCGTAACCTACAAATGAACAAGACAATACGTGTCCCAATGTAGCAAGCACTGTAACAAATGCTGTATTCTTAAAATATCTTATGTAATCAACAAGTTCAAGTGCTATTGAATAGTTCTCAAATTTAAGTTCTGTAGGAATCCACTCTACAGCTACGTTACTTAAGTCTGAGTTAGACTTAAGTGATGTAATAATCATGTAGAGGAACGGATATATAAACACGAACGCCAAACCAATGATGAAAACGTACATAACCAACTTCATAAACAACTGTTTAAGTCTTGATGCTGAAGTGAAGTACTGACGTGCACGCTTTAAGTAATACTTAAATTTGCTAAATTCCTCCTGATTAGAAGCTTCGTTTTTTCTTTGTTTCAATTGTAAGGATTTTTCTGCTCTTGTGTCCACGTTTCTTCACCTCCTCAACTTCGTTAGTATGCATGTATCCCTTCATAACAGCAAATACAAGTGATATCAATACACCTACAAATGCAAAGTAAATCCATCCGAGTGCCGCACTGTAACCAAACTCTAAGTTACCGAAACCATATGTATTGATGTAGGTAAGCATCTGGTTATCAATGTCGATAAATGTTGCAACCAATGTATAAACGATATTGAGCAACATCATCGGGGAAATCATAGGAATAGTAATCTTCCAGAAAATCTCCCATTCTGTGGCACCATCAATCTTTGCAGCTTCATACAAAGCAGGTGAAATACTCTGAAGACCCGAAAGGAACAACAAAATCTGTACACCACTGTCCCACAACACCTGTACGATAATACCAAATACTTTCTGGACAGCGTTAACGATATCCGCACCAAAGTAGTTAAGGATGTTATAAGGAATAATCTTACCATCCATAATTGACAAAACGGCACGGTCAACACCCTGGATTCTAAGCTGTTGCATAACTACACCTGCTCCGAGAAGGAACGGAAGGAAGAAGATAACTCTGAACAAGCCCCTGCACGCAATCTTCTTATTAAGCAAAATACCGATAATAAGAGCAAATACGATAGTAAGCGGGAACTTAAGTAATGTGTTACCAACAACCTCAAGGAATGTAGGTACGAAGTTTGAATCGATTACGAGTGCCCTGATATAATTCTCAAGTCCAATAAACTTAAGACGAAAGCCTACAATACTCTCAATCTCCGAAAAACTCATGAAGAATGACATACACACCGGGTAGACAAAGAATAATAACGCACCAATTATGTAAGGAGATACGAAAAATAATCCCTTCAACTGGTCTCTGGTTCGAAGCGTCAAATGAAACTTCTTCTTACGCTTTAACTGCTTCTCCATTATTTTGCCTCCTTCCCGATAACGGTGTAACCAATAGCGGGTATTGTGACACCGTCTATTATAACCTCTTCTGATGAATAATTCAAGTAAATTATTTTACCGTTAGAATATTCCACACGTTTAACATCCTCTGAAAGCACCTCATGTGAAATCATCTGCTCACCGTATGTATCTCCAAAGTTCTCGTTAAACTCTTTATATGTCTCTACAACTCTGTCTTTCCAGTATGAATATGTTGATGTGAAAAGGAAGTTGTAATCTGTATCCTTAAGCTTTAATGCGTTCTCGTATGTAAGGTAGAAATACGGTAATGCACCAAACTCAATCCACTCAAGCTTCTGTACCTCAAGATCATATGTAAGGTTACCTGTCTCATATGTTCCTGAAGCGTACGGAATCAAACCGGAAATAACCATCTGTGTAAAAGGTACTGCATAGTCTGTGATTGACAAACCATAGTTTGTAATCGGGACATCATACAGGTAATCAACACCACTGTATAAATACTGGTTAGAACCTGTTGCTGCGGTCTTCTTGCCTGCGGCGTGTGTATCTGCAAGAATCTTCTGCCATGTATCAATTGCATATCTTCTTGTCAAAATCTCTTCTACTTCATTACCGTTAGCATCAGTAGTATACTTTATATAATCCTCGTTGTAATCATCATATACAACTTCACCGAGTAATGTATAGCTTACGCCGATATTACTGTAATCCTCAACCTTCTTAAGGAAATCTGTAACATTTTCATATATAACCGGTGCACTCAACATAAATATTCCCTCAATATACTTTGATGAAATCGGCATGTTAATTCCGCTGTATGCAACGTCGGATGTAGCAGAAAAACCGCCTTCATCCTCTTCTGCAAAAATGAAATTGTTAGCAAGGAATACATTAAAGTCCTTATTATTGGCAAGATACTTGTTAAGCTCTGCAAGACCCTTCTTACCACCAATCTGATTAGCTATCGGCCAGTATGAAGGTGTATCCTCATCATCTTTAAGCCAATGCTGTAAAACTGTCTTACTTGCTTCAACACCTGATGCCTTAAGGTCTTCAAAAATCTCCTGAAGGTTCTCAAGACTTGTCATTACAACATACTTATCGAATACGAGCTGTCTCTCCGTAACACCCATCATAAATGACAATGCCAAAGGATACTTAGCTCCATCTTCAATTGTATCAACCAAATCGCCGTTCTTAATAAGATACTCACGGTAAGTTCTTGCCATTCCGCTATAGTCAGCCTCTTCTCCGTGAAGGAAGAAGTATCTGACTTCTCTCTCACCTTTAAGAATATCTTTGTCAATACGTGTGATATCACGTCCTGTTGATTTAACACCAACTTCTGTACTTACGCTTGACTGTGTTGCATCAAACTGATTTCTGATATAAAGGCTGAAGTAAATTCTGTTAAGATTAACATTACTTGTACCTGCCGGCTCACAGGTAATACCTGAAAGCTCATCGCATGCTGAAACTACAGAAAATACTGCGTTATCACCATGCTTGATGCCATATACGGGCATTGCTGCCGTATATCTCTCATAATCATCTGTAGTAAACCAATAGTCAAGTGAAATCTTGTTGGTTGTATATGTCTTCCACATACCGGCCTTAACCGTCTGAACACGGTTAGATGCGTTGTTAAACATTGTTACAGCACCGCATCCGTCCGGATAGAACATGTATCCGTCCTGCTCAGCAGTTGCAGAACCGAAGAAAGGAAGTACGATAATTGTATTGAGGATATATCTGGTCTCTTCAACAATCTTATCTGAAGGTATTCTTACAACAAATTCGCCATTCTCAAGTAAATACTCTACAACAAAGTAAATACCCTGTTTTGTAAAACCGTATAATACGGAAACACCGTTATCAAGCTGAGTTACTTCAAGATAATCACAGGCACCTGCATTACTGAGCTCAGTAGCCTGACCGTCTCTTGCTTTAACGTCATTGTAAGAAATAACAACTGAAGAACGAACTTTTTTCTTCCATACATCGGCGCCGTTGAATTTCTCTTCATGAACACCGTTCCATGTATAGCCTGTCTCTTTGTCCTTAACGCGAAGAGTTGCCTGCGCTTTATCAAAA
Source organism: Lachnospiraceae bacterium (assembly GCA_045593945.1). Lineage (GTDB taxonomy): Bacteria > Bacillota > Clostridia > Lachnospirales > Lachnospiraceae > SIG300. The sequence continues at coordinate 7,424 of JAZNXQ010000042.1, forward strand.
TATAACTCAAGCTTATCATCGCTTGCAACAAGTTCGTATTTTAATTCCTCTTTAAATAACTCCTTAGGGTCATGTGTAGGCTCCTTAGAAGCTACATATTCTTTATAATTTTTAGAACCGGTAGCATTGTTCTTTGCAATTTGGATACTGATTAAGCCCCAGATAACAAAGATAAGTATGATACCAAGCACTATCAAAGTTCCCATTCTCTCTTTAAAGTATCTTTTTACATTAGATTTTGTAAAAGCACTTTTTGCCTTTCTGGCAAGGGAACTTGTTCTGATAATTGTTTTAATCTTTTCACCAAAAGACCCCTTGTTTCCGGCGGTCTTTTTAACATCTTTTCCCATAAGATCTCCTTTCTGCAGAATATTATCATTCTGATATTAAAACTGTCACATTAGACTCATCTTAAATTCTTCGTATACACCTGCAAAGAACTGAATCATTCTTGCAACGAGAACGTAGCAAAGAAGTACAACAATCCAGATCATAATTATAACGAATACTATGATAAGTACTGACTTTATGGTCTTGCCGAACGAATAACCGTTCAATACCCACAAGCTTAAGAAAAGAATGATAAACATCCATATAAAGCATGCTGCGGAGAATACACCATACCATGATGCCTGTGACTTAGAAAGTACATTTGACAGGAACATCAACGGTAAATTAATTACAATATAAGGTACATAACCAAGTGCCGTGGTGAAGAAGATTTCTTTGATCTTTGTTTCACCGTCGGAAATACTTGTTACCATGAAAGATGCCGGAATCCATGTTACAGGGATAATGAAAAGCTTAACAGCCTCGAATATAATATTGGCATCCTGTAATTCAATAGATGCAAGCGGATAATGCACAATATAAATGTACATAACTCTTACAACAAGCGCGGTAATCATGATAATCCACGGTACCCACATATTCAAACGTTTCTTATTGTAACGAATAGCTTCCATCGCATCCATCGGATGAGCAAGAACATTATATGCGAACAAAAGTCCCTGTCCTATTCCCATCTTCTTTGTCTTGTCTGACATAAAGTTCCATGTAGCTTTCTTTGCTGCCCTGAAAGAATACTTAAGGAACAGATATGCAGCTACAACAATAAGGATGATGATTAAAATAATGAGGAAGAAATTATCCTGAAGAATTTCATATTTATGCTCATCAAATGCCTTTGTATAGATATCACGGTCATTAGCATTCTTACTTTCTTCCATCGCAAGTTCGTACTCACCCATCTTGAAATATGAGTTTGCGATACCTGCATGTGCAAGAATGTAGTTCTCATCCATCAACAATACTTCGTTCCATAATTTGAAGGACTCATCATAGTCACCGTTCTCGTAAGCTGTAGTAGCAGCCTGTACTGTAAGAATGAACTGTGTAGGCTCAAATATCTGGATGTTATTGTTAAGTCGGTCGATAACATAGATTAAACCTTCGCTGTTGACTGCGATTGATGCAGGTCTTGCAAATGTACCCTTGCTCTCTCCGAGACCACCGAATGCACAAAGCATGTTACCGTTCTGATCATACTGATAAATCTTACCACCCTGCTGCTCTACTGCTGAAACAATACCTCTTGAATCAACTGTAACATCTGCAAAGATCGGCTCAATGTAGTTACCTTCATCATCGAAATATTCACCGAATCTGAAAGAGTTACCTGCAACTACGGCCTTCAAAATCTTATTGTTAATGAAGTCTGTAATCGGGTTAGTGAGTGTATCGCCGATTGAACGATACTTACGGTAAATATTGTTACCGATTGAGTTAAGTACCTTAATCTCACCTTCGATACGCTCCATACTTGTTGCATAAATCAAACCGTTATCGCCAAGGTCAACGTTAACATATGAAGATGCAGTTCTTCTTGTATGGAAAAGCTTCTGCTGGTCTGAAGCAAAAATACGAACAAGTACGTCTGTAAGGCTGTAACCGATATTAGTCTGACCGAAAAGACCACGGAAACCGTTGTTACCGTCGATTGCCATGATGTTCTCACCACGTACAACGTAAATCAAACCTGTAGGGCTTACAACAAGCTTTGACGGGTTAAAGTCCGTTGTACCAACAAGCTCATCTTCGGGATTAAAGAAGCTCTCGATATATGAACCGTCATTAGACATATGTACGATTCGCTTGTTGCCTGTATCTGCTACATAAATATCTCCGTCTTCATCTACGAAAAGACCTTCGGGAGCGTTAAATGCTATGCCGTTAGCTTCTGTATAAACAGCAAGCGTCTCGCATTTAGCATTCATCAAAATAATACGATTGTTACCTGTATCGGCAACATAAAGATTATCATGTTTGTCAATATCAATATCCTGAGGATTCTTGAAGAAATTAGCATTACCGTTCATAAATCCGCCGAGGTTATTGATTTCATCTACTGTTACATAAGCTTTCGGAATAGGCATACGGCTGTTTGAATCAGCTGTAACGTAATCTGTTCCGTCGGCTGTTGCAGCGAAAGCTGAAACTGCACCCGCCTGTAAAAGCATCAATGTTGCCATTAAGGTAACAATTACTTTTTTCAAGCGGAATTTTTTACTTGAATTTGAAGCAGTCAACTCAATTCCTCCTTTATAATTTAATGAATGAATATTAACCCTTAATACCTGAGTATGTCATTGTCTCCATAACCTTACCCTGCATAACCGTAAAGATTACGATTGTAGGGATTGTCATGATAAATGTAGCTGCCGAAACAGCACCTGCTCTACCGATTGAAGCTGTAGCAGCACCACCGGCGATTGTCTGCAATGCAAGAGGCAATGTCTTCATAGCCTGGCTTGTAATGTAAATCAAAGGTGAAAAATAATCATTCCAGTTATTTACGAAGGAGAATACGATAAGTGTTGACCAAGCCGGTGCCAATGCAGGCATAACCAGCTTAAGGAAAATTCTCAATTCGCCTGAACCGTCAATTCTTGCTGCCTCAATAAGTTCATCCGGATACTGCTCTGTAAACTGTTTCATAAGGAAGAAGTTATAGGCAACCGCAATACTGGGCAAAATCAATGCCCAATATGTATCAATAAGTCCCAAGCTGTTAACTACCATGTAACTGGGGATTTTTGTAACGTGCGGTGAGAACATCAACGCCATAAGAATGAAGTTGAAGATTGTCTTCGCACCCGGAGGCTTAAACTTAACAAGTGAATAAGCGCCGATAGCTGAAACAATAACTGTAGCCGCTACGATACAAATAGTAATAAGTACACTGTTAAATGCGTATCTTACGAAAGGAACTGTCGAACTGTTAAGTGAAACAAGCAAATCCGAGAAGTTCTGTGTTGTAGGCTTACGCACAATGAATGTCGGCGGATAGAGGAACAATTCATCCAAAGGCTTAAACGCTGTATTAACAAGGTAAACAAGAGGAAGTGCCGTAAAGCAAACCAAAAGTAACATAACTGTATACAACGCTATATTGGCGAATGTAATGTGAATCCACTGACCTTTAAACCATCTTAATTTAATCATTTTAGATTCCCTCCTTCGCCTTATTCATCCTTTGAAGAGAGCATCTTCATAACTACTCTACCCAAAACGAATGTCATAACAAACAATACTACTGCAACTGCTGATGCGTAACCCATCTGGAAACGCAAGAACGCGTAATCGTAAAGGTGCGCAACAATCGTATGACCTGCATACTGCGGGCTCGGCATACCTGCAACCTGTGTTGCAATCTCGAATACACCGAATGAACTAACAATTGAGTTGATAGCACCGAACAATAACTGCGGTTTCATTGAAGGAAGTGTTATATAAAACAATTCCTGGAATTTATTCTTAACACCGTCGATTGCACCTGCTTCGTAAAGTGATGAATCAACGTTCTGCAAACCTGCAAGGAATACGAGGAAACCTGTACCCATACTCATCCACAACTGGATAATGATAATAACCGTCATAATGTAGTTAGGGTCGGTATTCCACAAAATAGGTTGATCAATAAGGCCCAAATTAATGAGGAAGTTATTGATGTAACCCTGACGGTCACTGGCAAAAGCAACCATCCAAACCGTTGTCATGGCGATACCTGATGTAATTGAAGGTGCGTAGAAAGCTAATGCAAAAAGTCTCTTTGCCTTCAACTGATTGATAACCCATGCAGCGAAGAAGGACATAAGGTAACCTGTAGGTCCTACTATGATAGAGAAGGTAAGTGTATTACCTATGGCTGTGATGAATACAGAGTCATCAAGGAATAACAATCTGTAGTTATCAACGCCTGCCCATGTCGCACTCTGCAACATATTGAAATTGGTAAAGCTTAAGTAAAACGCATAGCCTACCGGAATAACTGTAAACAACGTAAAAAGAATTATGAAGGGAGCCAAAAAGAGATATCCGATTGCATTCTTTTTAATAAATCTTTTAAAACGCTCTTTTAAGCTTTTCTTCGGTCTTTGTACGGTCGAGTCGAATGTTAACTCATTATTCATAATCTTATTCGCAAGCCGTAAACTGCTTACGTGCTCCTTTCCCCAAGATTTATCTTACTACTCAGATACGACGAAACCGTATTCTTCATTCTTCATACGAAGCTCACGGTTGATTTCCTTAACAGCACCTTCAAGTGCTTCTCTGACATCTCCGCCGCTGACAACAACTGCTGTCCATGCATTTGTAAGGTGACGTGCAACATACTGTCCGCCGAGTACGAACGGAACTTCTCTTGTCCACTCCCAGCTCTGCTGAATAACTTCAATATCTTCAGCATCCCAGTCAAGACTTAAGAAAGCTTCCTTATTAGCTGTATTCCAACGTGCAGATGCACCCTGAAGTGCCTCAACCTCACTTGCGTAAAGCTTTTGAACCTCTGCGCTGGTCCACCACTCGATGAATGCCCAGCCTGCTTCAGGCTTTTCACTCTGCTTAAGTACGATATCACATGTCTGTGCAACCGCACCTGCTGTTCTGTCAACGTATGTATATTCAACACCGTTCTCGTCTACTGCCGTCTTCTCAACACCGGGAAGAAGTGAAATAGCCCACTTGCCGGCAAGCTCGGGTGCTGCAACACAAAGCTGCAAATATGTAGTAAATGTACCTACACCGATTGGCATAACACCATCTCTGAAACGGTTGTAGAAGTTAGCTGTCTCATCCACATCATAATGTGTAAAGAGTTCTGTATACTCCTTGAATGCAAGATATGCTTCAGCAGTATCAAAGCCTGTCTTCTTGCCATCTTCGGTATAATAATCTCCACCGTTCTGGAAAAGAATCTGTGTAAAGTCTCTTGCGAAATAGAACTCAAGACCGTTCTGGTAAAGAACAGGCATTACATAATCGTAAAGTTCCTGTCTTGTATTGGGTACGTTAATTCCAAGAGCAGACAAGATGTCTTTTCTATAGAATAATACGTTAATATCCATTGTCTCAGGTAAGCCATAGATACCACCGTTATATGAATAAACATCAAAGATTGCTTCTACGAATCTGTCCTTAATATCATTAAAGCCCTTAACCTCATAGGTTCCGCGACCGCTGGGGGACTCAATTGTATAACCTTCAAACTTTGACAAATCATATACGGCATCACGAATAGCGAACTCACCGGGTGAAGAAATATCAACACCCATGGCAACATCCGGTGCCTTATGTGATGTAATCGCAAGCATCAAGGCATTAACATTACCTGCTGAAAGCTGGTTGGCAGGAACGACGTTAACATCGATTGCAATACCTGTATAAGGTGTAAAGCTTTCATCTGCAAGCTCCTTAATAAGCTCTGCCCACTCTGTACCTCTTGCTACCCATACATCTATAGTCTCTGTAATAACAACATCGTCATCCATAACGCCGCCGACGTTATCGTAATCTTTTGTAAAGGAGGATGTGAAATCACGCCATACTGTATACATGCTTGAGAAAATATTTGATTTCTCGTTTTTCCATTTTGCACTTTCAGGTCCTACATAGAAGTAATCAAAAAGAAGTCGTCCTTCCTGAAGTGTCTGATAATATGTACTTAAGCTTTCCTGTGCAGTACCAAGATCCTCAAAACGCTTAGCAATAATGAAAGGATCTTCTGCAAGTTCCTTAATCTGATCTCTGAGTGTAAGGAACTGGTTCGCCATAGCCGGAAGCTTGTCACAAGTTTCCTTAAGATAATCATACTTCCACTCAAGACTTGCAATTATCTCATGGAACTGAGCCTCAAGTCCGGGAATTGTCTTAAAGAAACGATAATCATAGTTCGGGTCAGGGCTGCTGCCTGCAACAAGTGTAATGTTAAGAACCATATCGGAAAGTGTTGCGATATCCTCTTCAAGCGACTCAACAATTGCTGCAAGATCACCGAACTTAACTGTCATTGATAATGTATGCTCACCCGCTTCAAGGTACACAAGATAAGGATTGCCGTTATCGTCGCCAAGTGTCTCAAGTGTAAACTTCTGTCCTGTGAATGCGAACTCATACTCTAAAAATTCCTGATAAGGAACTTCTCCGTCAATAGCAATCTGTCTGTAAGATGACAAACCGTCATTCCAATACTGAGAATAACGAACACCTATCTTGTAAAGACCGCTCTTCTCAACATCGAACTTCCATGTAATAGTCTGATTACCGTATCTCCATCTGGAACCACCTATTACATTAAGGAGACGACATGCTAAAGCTCTGGGCTTTACAGTAGGATTAGTACTTGTCTCTCGACGAAGTGTAGGATCGTTTTTCTCAAGAGTCTCTGTCTCTGCCTGGAACTCAAGTGTCTTTACATCTGCTTCTGTATATCCGTTCGCCATATATTCCGCATATACAGTTGCGTAATCCTTAACTTCTGTCGGTGCTACAAGTCTAATACCTGCAACTGCCATATCAATCTTATTATAAACAAGCTTAATTGTATGAACACCTTTCTCAAGGTAGAACTTAAGCGGTTCAACTATAAGGCCTGCTCCGTCAATAACCTTCTGTGTTCTCCATCCGGGAATAACAATCTGTGAAGGTCTGGTCTCATCACCGAGACTGTTGATAACGGGTTCGCCTTCATCTTTAAAATAGCGGTAGAAAGTAAGATCGCCGGCCTCTGTAAACGGATATGTACCATCAATGTACAACTCTCTCTGACCGTTGCTCGAACTACCCGAAGCAAGATAATAATCCATCTCAATCTGATAAAGAGCACTCTGTTTAATATAAACATCGAACTCTACATATGTATAATCAGATTCCCAATAGAAAGCGTCTTTGCCTTCGTAATCTGATAATTTGAGTTTCTGCGCCTTGGTCTGTATGTCTGAACATACACCGCCACATTCAGGACATGTATAATTGCCTGCTGCGTTTCTACTCATATTACCTGCGCCGCTCTTAACGCCGCATTCCGTACACGTTACATATTTATATTCTGTACGTGCTGCCGACAACTTAACGTCAACACCTTCTGTTGCGTTAGCCGCTGCCGCATATTGATCCGCAAGATCAACATAATCCGGAATTGATGCCAAATCCAGATAGTCACCTTCGATTACCTGACCGTAATCAGAGGTGTATTTCTCATTCAACGGACGACCTGCTTTACTGCTTTCCTCTTCCGTTGAGTCTGCTGACGCGCCCGGTGCCGGTGCTATTAATAAAACATCACCTGCCGCAAAAGCTGTCAGTGCCAAACTGTTCAACATAACTAATGCCAATAATAATGAAATAATGGTCTTCGCTTTGTTGATTTTGTGCGTTTTAGTACTCATTTCTCGCTGCACCCTCCTTGTTTCAATGCATTATTACACAATTTACATAACTGCGCTTGACTTTTTTTAGTAAAAATGTCAATATAAAATGTATCATAATAAATATCAAGTTTCAACCACTTTTTTTTGATATACCTATCACAATTTTGATATTAACATTTTTTACAAATCAATTTTGATTGTTAAAGCATTTTTTACAATGTCACTTTTTTGATATTATTATAATTTTTTGATATTATCATTTCACAACACATCATACTTTTCATCAAGGAGTATTCATGAAAACAGCTTATACAAAATCACCAAAAAAATCACTTTCTTTTGTTAAACTTATATATATTATTTTACTCTTTGTGTGCGGTCTCTGTTGTATTACGGCATGTTTTTATACACTTTCACTAAATTCGACCGAAAAGTCGCAATATGAGCAAATTCAAGACAACCGCTTAGCGATTGATTCCATGATATCCCAGGAACTTCACGATTACTTATACAATAACCTAAACCGTTCAGTAACATCGGTTAACACCTTTTCAGGTTTTTTAAAAAGTAAGGACTCTTCTTCTTCCTTCTTCCAAAAAATCAGAATTGATCTTTTCGACCATTATTTGTTGAAAAAAGATATTTTAAACGACATTTTGCTGTTCAGGGTATATGACAAATCTTTTGTATCTGCAACACGTGCAGGCTACAGTCTCGAGGCAACTTACTCACAACAGCAGGCGCAAAATGTCAATTACTCCGATTTACACGAGCTGACAGCGTTGGAACCATTTCCCTATCCAACATTATATTTAACGGCGACTTCACATCTATACTATGTTTTTCCCGTTTATCAGCAGACACAAAGCAGCACCGCCGGATATCTCGGCTTTGCAGGTTTATATATTGATCCGTCCGCGTTTTTCAATATAGATTCTACTGCATCAAGCAACGACAATTACGGCACTTCTCTTATACTTATGAACGAGGAAGTCCTTTATGTAAATGGTGAAAATGTTCTTTCAGAAAAAGCAATTCTCAATATTATTGACGAATTTAGCGAATTGAGCAAAACAGATTCACCATCCCTTACTTTTAACAGGAATTTTGTTTCCACGGAATATTCTTTTTACTATACATATTCCGAGGCCAATAACCTGACCTTTTTGTATTACGAACCTATTGTCAATCCGTTGTCACTGCTTTTTAATCTTGAAAATGACTTGTCACAATTATATTGGATTGCAGTTGCCATACTTTTTATTTTTTTCATTCTTCTTTTTGTTAACAAAGCATACAGCATGCGTAAATTCACAAAAATGTACACCGAAAGCAGGCTTAACGCACTCAATAACGAACATTTTATTTTCAAGAACGCAATCGATTTATTATCCGGAACAATTTCTCCTCAAATGATCGATGATACCTTGTGCAATATTTTAAATATAAAGCAGCCGGACAAATATACTTCCTGCATCATCATAGAACCGGAACCCATTACAATACTCAAAATGACACCTGAGCAAAAATCTGATTTCATGGCCGAAGTAGCCGAATCCTTACGTATGTATTCAGATATTTCTGCCGATACACACTTAGCCACAATCAATTATCCTCAGCATAAAATAACCTGCATTGTTAACTCCAATAGTTTCCTTCCCGAAACGCTTGCTCACAATATGCACGAGCATTTAGAAAGTGTATACAACAGTTGCCGGTTTAATGTACTTTGCAGCACGCCCAGTCTTTTAACATCTGACCTGCAACGAAACTATTCCATACTCACGCACGGACTCCGATACTCCTATGTTTACGGGTACGGCAACATGTTCACGCAGGAAACGTTGGAGCGCTTTGAATCTGCAGATAAAATTATAGACCCGGGATTAAACGGCAGAATACGTCAGCTTTTCAGAGAACATAATTTTGATGAGATTATTCAGTATATAGCAGGACTACCCTCAGTTGTTCGCAATAGAGCCTCTGCTTTTTCCCGTATATACGACCACTACAGAAGTCTGTTTTTTGTAGTAACCTCATTTTGCACTAATAATTACATGGATTATCCCTACAAAGACATCCCGCCATCTGACCTGATGCGACAGTTTGAATCCATAGATGAAGCCTCTGCTTTCCTCGTAGATCTAATCAATGCGCTTAAATCCGCACCACTGTCAGACGATCGTGACCAAGGCAATGTCATCAGCAAAAAATTCATCGACAGAATCATTGAATATATTGACGAAAACATTGTCGACGCATCCTTAAACGGTGTTGCCGAGCACTTTAATGTAAGTGCCGCCCACTTAAGCCGTGTTTTCAAGGAAAATGCCGGCATCAATTTTTCCGACTATGTCGCCGAGAAAAAACTCCAAAAAGCTGTCGAGCTTCTCCTTGATGACAGCAACTACAGTATCGGTGATATCGCCAAAACACTTGGCTATAACACGCCCGCATACTTCTCCCGTAAGTTCAAAGAACATTTCGAACTTACACCGGCCATGTACCGCAAGCAATACATGACCGATACAAAATAAAAACAAGGCAGTTCCCTGTATTTGGGGTGACTGCCTTGTTTTTACCCGCGCCAGAAATTACCTTGCTTTCGCAGACTGCCATACAGTAGGGCTTTAGGGAAAGATTTGCTTTCCGAAGGCAACAAAGGTTTTTTAGAAAAACTTCGCTTTTTAAACTTTCTACCTAATTGTGCCGCGTAAAGTTGTCTGAATGGAATTGATTAGAAGTTCAGAAATATCGGATTTGGTATATTTAAATTTATAGTTTTACTCGCAACTCTACGACTTTAAGCAGAAATAGACTTTACATGCTTCGATGCTTTATTAGCACGCCTCTTCACTAACTCGTAACAAGGTGATATCGAAGATATCTTTTGTCAATGACATGGAATCACCTTGTTACTCAGACAAAACTTGCGAGGCGTGCTTCATCGAAGCATTTGTAAAGTAAGTTCTGCTAAAAGGCTATGTTGTCTTCGCAAAACTATAAATTTAAATATACCAAATCCGACATTCTGGAACTTCTTCAATTCCATGAGTTTCTTGGAGCGGCACAAAATCACAGGGTAGAAAGCAAAAAGCGTTAGTTTTTCTTAAAACATTAAATGTTGCGAGTGAAAGCAAATCTTTCCCTAAAGCCCTACTGTATGGCAGCCTGCGAAAGCAAGGTAATTTCTGGCGTGGGTACAAAAAAGGCAGCTTCCTAACACAAGGAACTGCCTCGTTTTTTATTTAAGATATTTTTTAACGTACATGCCGGTGTAAGATACGGGATTATCCGCAACCTCTTCAGGGGTTCCGGTTGCGATTATTGTACCGCCACCGTCACCACCCTCAGGACCGACATCAATGATATAGTCGGCTGTCTTGATGACATCAAGGTTGTGTTCGATGACCACAACCGTATTGCCGCCATCAGCAAGCCTGTGAAGAATCTCAGTAAGCTTGTGCACGTCCGCAAAATGCAGACCGGTTGTCGGCTCATCCAAAATATAAATCGTCTTGCCGGTACTCTTACGGCTGAGTTCTGTCGCAAGCTTAATTCTCTGCGCTTCACCACCCGACAAAGTCGTCGATGGTTGTCCGAGACGGATATATGAAAGACCCACATCGTTAAGCGTCTCTATTTTACGCCTGATAGCAGGAACATTTTCAAAGAAACCGAGTGCCTCTTCAACCGTCATGTCAAGTACATCATAAATGCTCTTGCCCTTGTATTTAACCTCTAGAGTCTCTCGATTATAACGCTTACCCTGACACGCCTCACAAGGCACATACACATCCGGTAAAAAGTGCATCTCTATCTTAATGATACCGTCACCGCTGCAGGCTTCACATCTGCCGCCTTTAACATTAAAACTGAAACGACCCTTTTTGTAACCGCGCGCTTTCGCATCAGGTGTCATTGCAAACAAATCTCTTATCATGTCAAAAACGCCGGTATAAGTCGCAGGATTAGAGCGAGGTGTTCTTCCTATCGGAGACTGATCGATATCAATAACTTTATCAAGCTGGTCGATTCCGACAACGTCTCTGTGCTTGCCCGGTATCGTTCTTGCCCTATTAAGTTCCTTCGCAAGGCGCTTATACAAAATCTCATTGACAAGCGAACTCTTACCGGAACCTGACACACCTGTTACGCAAGTCAACACACCAAGCGGTATCTGAACATCTATATTCTTAAGATTGTTTTGTTGTGCCCCGAGAATCTCCAGATAACCCGTCGGCTTCTTTCTCTGTTTTGGCACCGGTATCTGCATTCTTCTGCTAAGATAAGCACCGGTAATTGAATCCTCCGACTCCATAATCTCCTTTGCCGTTCCCTTGGCAACAACATGACCACCGTGCTCACCCGCACCCGGTCCGATATCTACAATATAATCCGCCGCAAGCATCGTATCCTCGTCATGCTCAACCACGACAAGCGTATTACCAAGATCCCTAAGATGAAACAGCGTTTTTAAAAGCTTATCATTATCACGCTGATGAAGACCGATACTCGGCTCATCAAGAATGTATAAAACCCCCATCAGACCCGAACCAATCTGGCTTGCAAGACGTATTCTCTGCGCCTCACCTCCGGATAAAGTTCCCGTACTTCTTGAAAGTGTCAGATATTCAAGTCCTACA
>JAZNXQ010000043.1:0-1864 GCA_045593945.1 Lachnospiraceae bacterium
CTTTGGGTTAAGGTTAAAAAGGAATGGCGCGACAGCGATTTCCTGATAAAGAATTACGGATACGATGCCAAGAAGGATCTTATGGAATAGGCAGGGACATTTGGCAACATTTTACCGGTATATGTAAGCGGGATATGGAGACCCTAATCTTAAAGATAAGGGGGCGACATATATGACAGACGGTGATAACGGATGGCAGTTATTTGCTTCTACGGGTAAAGTAAGCGACTATCTTAAATACCGCGAGAATTTAAGTTCGGCGCGGGATGGCAGTATGACACAGGAGAAAGAGCGGTATGAGCGAGACTTATACGGTGACGGGCATGGTTTTGTCGGCAATGCCCGTGGGTGAATATGACAGAAGACTTGTAATCCTTACCAGAGAAAAGGGAAAGATTTCTGCATTTGTGCGCGGCGCAAGAAGGCCGGGCAATCCACAGATGGCAGGAAGCCGTCCCTTTTCTTTTGGTGAGTTTGATTTATTTGAGGGTCGCAGCTCTTATACGGTTTCGGCAATGCGTATTCAGAATTATTTTGAAGAACTGTCGCTTGATTTTGAAGCGGCAACCTACGGCTGTTATTTTGTGGAGTTTGCGGATTATTACGGACGTGAGAACATTGACGGGTCGGAAATGATTAAGCTTTTGTATCAGTCGTTTCGCGCTCTTTTGAAGGACTCAATACCGAATGAGCTTGTGCGTCGTATTTTCGAGCTTAAGCTCATGGCGATTAACGGAGAGTATCCCAATTTGTTTTCGTGCACACGCTGTAATTCAAAAGAAAATCTGCGTTATATTGATTTTTGGAAAAACGGGCTTGTGTGCGATGCCTGCAAGGATACCGCGGGGCTTATGCTTTTGTCGGAAGCAACCGTGTACACGATGCAATATATACTGACAAGTCCGATAGAGAAGCTCTATACCTTTACGGTAAAGCCGGAGGTATTGCAGGAATTCTCCATAATAATGGATAAAGAAATTTCCATGTACATTGACCGTAAGATGAAATCACTTGAGATTCTGGAAACCCTCTAATGTGCACGGCTACCGACCTAAAACAGCGGCCTGCGGGCGGATACGGGGCAAAAGTGCCGAAAACAAACGATTTAGGTATTGAAAATATTGTGATTTGCCTGTAAAATAGTAAAAAATCTCTCGGGAAGGGGTTGCGTAATGCGCAAAACGAATGTATTATTAAGGTTATGTGTCATATTGGTGCTTTGTGTGGCGGCAATTGGTTGCGGTTGCAATAAGGATCCCAATGAGAAATACAGAGCGGCAGATAAGAATACTTTATTTGTTGCGTCGGATTTGACGGCAGTGTGTACTGTGGTTGATTCACTTGACAAAGAGTATTATGATGCGGAAGAATTAAGGGCCTTTATTGATTCCGAGATTCAGAAGTATAACTACAGTATTCCTGCGGAGGCTGTAAGTCTTATTGATTTAAGTGTTAATGAGAAGGCGGCCAAGGTGATACTTAAGTATATGTCGGCAGAGCATTATACGGGTTTCAACCAGGAGACATTGTTTGTCGGAACTATCAAAGATGCGATGGAAGCAGGATATGATTTTGCCACGACTTTTTACAAGTACGAGAATCTGAGTGAAGCAGCCCTTGCGGATGCAGTTTACAATGTGGCCAATTATGTTGTAATTATGGAGCCGACAACGGATATGGCAATTAATGTTCCTGGAACGATTAAGTTTATCGGAGCAGACGTGGAAGAGATAGATAAAGCAACCGCGCAGGTCAAAGCGAACTGCCGGCCTTATATCATATATGAATAAGCAAATGAAGAGAGAATAGAGAGGTCAGAAACATGGAAAAATCAATGGAAAAAATCGTTGCCCTTCCAAAACCA
>JAZNXQ010000044.1:0-3119 GCA_045593945.1 Lachnospiraceae bacterium
CATCAAGTGCCGCCTGTCTTACAGCTTCCGCAGAATTCTTAGATGAACTCACCTTATTAACTACTGAATCCACAATAAGCACAAGCATTCCGCCTGCAATCATAGCCGCCGCCAGATAAAAAATGAACTTCTTTTGCTTAGAACGATTCATATCGTACAAAATCGCAAATCCGGCAAGTCCAACAGATACTGCAACAAATCCTACATACCAAAAATTCGAAAAAGCTTTCAGACACAAATCAAGCGCCACCACACCAAACAACACCGTTCCAAAAACACGCTCAAATATCCACGAAACCTTAACATATCTAAGATATTCAAGCACAAAAAGAGCCACTGTCGCAATAATCAAAATAACAACAAACGCCGTCCCAACACCATGTATAGCCTCAAACCTGTTCCATGCAGCCGTTCTGTCATCAACACTATCCCCAAGCATAACGCGCATCTTGCTCGCATATTGGATGTACGAAATCATTCCCAAATCAAGCAATGCCGCCACAAAACCAAGTAACATAAACGTGTGACGTTTCCTCAAAAAAATGCTTCCCGTTACTCCAACAAGTACAGCACCTATCGCACCAAGAATACATATTCCTCGAAAACCGATATTGAAACCATACACAATCTTACCGTCAAGATTCTCTCCGACATCTATAACCTCTCCGAGCTGGTGCATGAAGATAATCATAACGATTCCGAATATGAGTAAAATTCCTGAAATTATGGTTTTGAAGGATTTGTTTGTCATGGCGGTGGCCTCCTTTGTTTTGGTAATTTAAGTATACCATATTTTGAGGGCGGTGTATTTAAAACGTAAGTACTAATATGCAAAAAAAGAGACTGTTTTCACAGTCTCTTTGTCTTATATCGCTATTTTTATTATTACCTTACACCTCAATATTCGTAAGCTTGCTTGCTCTCTCTGCAATCTCCTTAGCCTGAACATCGCTCGGTGCCTGTTCATAACGACTATATTCGTACTCGAATTCGCCCATACCGCCTGTCATGGAGCGGAGGTCTGTAGCATAACCAAAAAGCTCTGACATAGGAATGTCTGCTTCTACAATCTGCTTCTTGTCAGCTGTAGGTGTCATACCGAGTACACGGCCTCTACGCTTATTAAGGTCGCCCATAACGTCGCCGGTGAATTTGTCCGGAACAGTAACCTTAAGTGAAGCAATCGGCTCTAAGAGTACCGGTGAAGCCTCAAGGAATGCCTTCTTAAATGCAAGCATTGTAGCGGTCTTGAAAGCCATTTCTGAAGAGTCTACCGGGTGGTAAGAACCGTCAACCAAAGTAACCTTAACACCAACTACAGGATAAGCGGCAACCGGTCCCTTGATAACTGATTCCTGGATACCCTTCTCAACTGCGGGGAAGAAGTTCTTCGGAACTACACCACCAACAATCTTCTCTTCGAAGATATATGCCTTATCGTTATCGCCTGACGGCTCCATCTCGATATGAACATCACCGTACTGTCCGTGTCCGCCTGACTGTTTCTTATGCTTGCCCTGTACGCGTACTTTCTTACGTACTGTCTCTCTGAATGCGAATTTAGGCTTGCTGAGTTCAATTTCAACCTTGTACTTGTTGAGGAGCTTGCTTACAGCAACTTCTAATTGCTGGTCGCCGATACCGTAAAGGAGAGTCTGTCTGTTCTCTGTATCGTTAACAGCCTTAAGTGTAACATCTTCGTCCATAAGCTTCGCAAGTGCGCCGGATACCTTATCCTCGTCGCCCTTATTCTTGGTCTTATAGCGCATATATGTATACGGAATCGGATACTCCGGCTTCTCGTATGTAATCGGATTAGCCTTGGTTGAAAGTGTATCGCCTGTAGCCACGTTAGACAACTTTGCAACGGCACCGATATCACCTGCATTAACTTCTTTAACCTCGATAGGTGTCTTGCCCTGCATTACATAAAGCTTGGAAAGCTTCTCTTCTGCATCCTTCTCAGCATTGTAAATCGTAGAGTCTGATTTAAGCACGCCCGAGCAAACCTTAATGAGTGAGTACTTACCGATAAACGGATCGGCAATTGTCTTAAATACCTTCGCACTGAAAGGCTTAGTTACGTCGTAATTGGCAACGAATTCGCTTCCGTCTGCCTTCTCGCCGCTAATCTCACACTCTGCAGGTGACGGTAAATACTGAACCATATCCTGCAAAAGCATACGAACGCCCTGTGCATTAAGGCCTGAACCCATAAGTACGGGAACCATGCCTGATGTCTTAACATTTTCCTTAAGTGCTCCGAGAATCTCTTCAAGAGTAAATTCTTCGCCGTTAAAATAACGATCCATGTACTCTTCACTTGTCGCGGCAACAGCTTCCATAATAGCATCTCTATATGTTGCAAGATTTTCCTTAGAATACTCAGGAATATCAAAATCTTCATATTCAGTGAGGCTTGTAAATCTTCTACCGGCCATCTTTACAATATTAACGAATCCGACAAACTTCTCATTCTCACGAATCGGCTGATGGAAAGGAGCAATTCTCTTACCGAACTGTTCTTTCAAATCTTCAACCGCCTGTCTGAAGCTCGCATTATCAAGATCCATATCTGTAACAAAAATCATTCTGGGGATATTGTACTTCTCGCACATCTCCCACGCCTTGATTGTTCCTACTTCAACACCGCTCTTACCTGAAACAACGATAACCGCTGCGTCAGCTGCACTTACTGCGGATTCAACTTCACCAACAAAATCGAAATATCCGGGTGTATCTAAAATATTAAGCTTCGTGTTCTCCCAAACAATCGGAACTACTGAAGTGTTAATCGAAAACTGTCTCTTAATCTCTTCTTTATCAAAATCACTAAGTGTACTTCCGTCATCAACCTTACCCTGACGGCTTATTGCTCCCGATACATACGCCATGGCTTCGACAAGTGTTGTCTTACCACAGCCACCGTGCCCCAAAAGAACTACATTCCTCACATCTTCCGTTTTGTAAACATTCATACAAAATACCTCCAATACCTCATTATTTTAATTTTCCGAAACCCCTTTTGGAAAATCATATATGTATTGTACCAAAATTGTTCGGATTTTTCAATAATTTTATTGAAATTTTTCGAAATTTTTATTATTATTTTTGTTATA
>JAZNXQ010000045.1:0-2683 GCA_045593945.1 Lachnospiraceae bacterium
CATATTTTGCAAATTCTCATCCGGAACACTCTTCTCCGACATAAAAATATGCTCCGTACGGAAAAGTCCAACTCCGTCCGCATTTACACGAACCGCCTCTTTAACATCTGATAAATCTGATATATTGGCATACAAATTAATTCTCCTACCGTCTCTCGTGACCGTAACACTGTCTGTAAGCGCTTCTAATACCTCTTTTTCGGCTTTAAGCACTGCAAGCCTGTCCTTATAGGCATTAAGCTGTTCTTCACTTTCTACAGGCAAAATAAGGCCTTCGTACGCATCGACAATAATTTGTCTGCCTTCATATGCTTTCACCGATTCAAAATCAGCACCCGTAATCATCGGAATTCCCACGGATCTTGCAAGAATTGCGGCATGCGAATTAAATCCGCCCTTCTCTGTTATTATTGCCTGTATTCCGGTTTTAACTATATCACAAACCTGTGACGGCAATAATTCCCTGATTACCAAAATACTGTCTTCATTTAATTTGGAAAAATCCGCATTGTTTTTATCCGACAGAATAGATATGAGCCTAAGCTTGATGTCTTCTACATCCGCTGCACGAAGCATAAGTTCTTCGTCGCCGGAGCTAAGAAAAATCTGCCTGTATTCGTCAGCGACCTTAACAACTGCCTTTTCGCAGTTTTGTCCCAGCAAAAGATAATCATTAACTTTATTCTGAAAACCTTCATCCTTAACTATAAGGGTATGTGAAAGCAAAATATCTGCCTCATCCGTGCCTGTTACAAGCTTTGCCTTAAGATTTGCCATTAATTCTTCGGTGTTTTTAAGAAAAATTTGTACAGCACTCTCGAATCTTGCTTTTTCGGAAGTATAATCTGCCGCTGTATCAGAAGAAAAATCAGCATGTCTGTTACATAAAGCTGTAAAAAAATCATCGTATATAAAAACATAACCTATTCCGATTCCTTCTGAAACACAGGTTCCGCGCAACATACAACATATCCTCCCAAGCATACTTGTGTAAAAACATATACCAATATATTATATCAAAAAAACATGTATTAGTCAAAATAAAAGGAGTAAATCCGAAGATTTACTCCTTAAAAGTCTTAGACTCGCAATAAAAACAAATGTCGCTTTGCGCCGCTTATTTTTCTTATGCACTATACAGGATATGCCTTATTCTCTGTGTCAGCTACTGCTGCATCAACCTTAGTCTTCTGTGCTGCACGATACTTGAAGAACTCTGTAGCAACCTGAGGGAACAATGCGTATGACAATACGTCTTCATCCTGCTCCTTCCACTGCTCGATTTCCTTCTCGTATTTTGCAAGCTGCGGCTCGATTAAATCAGCCGGACGGCATGTAATAGGCTCTACATCGCCGATACACTTCTTCTGAACCTCAGCGTCGAAAGGCTTGATTGTCTGACCGAATTCACCGGAAAGAACCTTCTTAGATTCCTTAGTAACCATCTTATATCTCTCGCCCTGAAGAACGTTCATAACAGCCTGTGTACCAACGATCTGTGAAGAAGGTGTTACAAGCGGCGGCTCACCGAAGTCTTTTCTTACCTTCGGAATCTCCTCAAGTACATCGTAGTACTTATCCTCTGCTCTTGCATCCTTAAGCTGTGATACAAGGTTAGAAAGCATACCACCGGGTACCTGGTAAAGGAGTGTCTTAATATTAACACCCATAACCTTCGGATTAAGAAGACCGCTCTTAAGAGCTTCTTCCTGCATAGGTCTGAAGTAATCAGCAATTTCAGCAAGAAGATTCTGGTCTAAGCCTGTGTCATACTCTGTTCCCTTAAATGTCTCAACCATAACCTCTGTTGCAGGCTGGCTTGTACCCATTGAGAACGGTGACATGGCTGTATCAATAACATCACAGCCTGCTTCAACTGCCTTAAGGTATGTCATTGAAGCAACACCTGATGTATAGTGTGTATGAAGCTGAATCGGAAGCTTTGTACCTTCCTTAAGAGCTGTAACAAGCTTTGTTGCCTCGTAAGGAACAAGGAGACCTGCCATATCCTTGATACAGATTGAATCAGCACCCATTTCTTCGATCTGACGTGCTGTCTCTCTCCAATAATCAAGTGTATAAGCATCACCAAGTGTGTATGACAATGCAATCTGAGCATGACCCTTTTCTTTGTTGGCAGCCTTAACAGCTGTCTCAAGGTTTCTTAAGTCGTTGAAGCAATCGAAAATACGGATAATATCAATACCGTTAGCAATTGACTTCTGTACGAAATATTCTACTACATCATCTGCATAGTGATTGTAACCGAGGATATTCTGTCCACGGAATAACATCTGTAATTTTGTATTCTTGAAACCGTCTTTTAATTTACGAAGTCTCTCCCACGGATCTTCCTTGAGGAAACGAAGTGATGCATCAAATGTAGCACCGCCCCAGCATTCAACTGAATGATATCCAACCTTGTCCATCTTATCGATGATAGGAAGCATCTGCTCTGTTGACATTCTTGTAGCGATAAGAGACTGATGAGCATCTCGCAAAATTGTCTCTGTTATTTTCAACGGTTTTTTTACCATTTCTGACATATCATTTTCTCCTTCTATTAATCAATTTAGAACACTCCGAAAATAGCCATAAATGTTCCGGCTGCAACTGCAGTACCGATAACACCTGCAACGTTCGGACCCATAGCATGCATCAAAAGGAAGTTTGTAGGATCTGC
>JAZNXQ010000046.1:0-1963 GCA_045593945.1 Lachnospiraceae bacterium
GTTCCGATAAAATCATTTATCTCATCAACGAAAGCTCTCGCCATAGCGTTAGCAATATCTGTAATATATTCAGCGCTTGTTGAAGACACAACCAGCGTAAGCTTATAACTATAAGACTTGGAATTACTACTTGCACCGGCAAGATAAATTCTACCACTGTTAACCATACCTCTAAGACTTGCCGCACTTATATTATTTCCCTGTAATGTTGCTGCTGCTCTCTCACATACCCTCTGGCTTCCGAGCAAACTGGCATATGTATTCATAACTGCAACACCACTTGACGAATCCTCATATGAACCATATGCGGCACTGTATATTGTTGCCGTAGTTGTATAATATGTCTGAATTCCCACCAAGCCAATATAAACAAATGCTGCCATTACGCCTACAAGAGTCATTATTATCACAATAAGCTTCTGTTTCCACAAACGATAAAAGGCAGTTTTGATATTCTCCAAAATATCATAATCAGCTGTTTCTAATTCTTTGATATCCATATCTGTCCGCCCTCCTATTTATTCTTTCTAAGTACTATAACAACTACTAAGAAAACAATAAGGATTAACATTCCACCTATTCCCATAAGAAGAACTGAATCCATATTATCGTCCGGAGTAACTCCCGGTATGGGTTCAACACCCGGATTTATAACTTCATCCACTACGGTAATAATGGTCGAAGTTACCGGAGTAGTCTTTTTCTGTCCGGTCTCATCAACATACTCAAGGCTTAAATCCACTGTATGTTCACCTTTTTCAATAAAACTCAAAAGCAACTGCTGAGTCTTGGTAAGACCCGGTGAAATAATACCAATCTGACTGGTTCCGATAAGTTGTCCGTTCTCATGCGCTGTAAGAACAACATCTTTAACCCTTTCCTCACCAAGCACCTTAAAAGTAAGTGAAAGTGTTGCAAGTCCGTATACTTCAACCGAAGAGGGTGCACTTGCATTAAGAATACTAAACGGCGAATCTGCACCAACAGGAACTCTTAATACAACATAGTTCTGCTTTGTATCGGAAACAATGGTAACATTAAAATCCAATGTGTCACTAACAATAGTTGTCCATGAATTATAATCTATTACAACTTCCTTGCTCTCTCCTGCACCGATGTCCCCAATAAACATCTGAGATACTGAACCATATACAGGTGCAACCCCCATTGGATTGCTGATATCAATGAGCACTCCTGTTGCAGATGCTACTGTACTGTAATTCTTTAACACCATCTTAAGTGTAAAATCTTCACCCGGAACAATCTTCTCATTGGTGATTTCGTAATAATCCACTACGATTAACGGTTCTGTAAGTATAACTGTTTCAGATGTATCAGTTAACACATCTGTCTGTCCCGTAGCAGCTACTTTTATTGTACTCATGCCGATAATAGCAAATGAAAGTGCAACCGCAAACACACGCCCGATAATATTAAAAAGCTTACTTCTCTTCATTTGTCTGCACGCCTCCCTGCTGTCCTGCATTTTTCTTATATTTCTTATAAGCAGCATTACCCTTAAACTTCTGCTCGCCCGCTTTATCAACAAAATAGTAATTGTAATCTCTTACATTCTTCTTATAAACATCCATGCGGACTTTGTTGATAATCATTCCGTAATATTTATCTATGTACGGGGCAACCTTTCTCTTCGCATCCTTTATCTGTTTCTTGCGTGTCTCACCGAGTGCAGCAAGAAGTACTATTCCGTCCACTTCGTTAAACAAAATCTGTGCATCCGGAACAACCGCAAGAGACGGGAAGTCAAAAATCACACAATCAAACTTATCCTTAACTGCTTCAAGCAACTTCTCCATTCTGGTAGAGCAAAGAATTCGCGTTGAACTCTCATTACAGTTACCGCAGGGTATGTATGAAAGATTATTGATATTTGTAGAATAAATAATATCATCTATATTAAGACTTCCATCATCATTATCCTGCACAAGATAATTGGCAAGCC